>NZ_JBDVOT010000183.1:0-24889 GCF_039968975.1 Maribacter sp.
TTCAACCATAATCTCAACATATAAGATATAGTACAAAAAGAGGATGTTTAAAAACATCCTCTTTTTTTGTTTTAGCGCACACTGTTACATTGCAACAATATGTATTTTTGTAAAAAAAAGCTATGTTAGAAGCACTACGCCCTCAAGTAAGTTCTATTATTGATTCTAATAAAACCCCAGATGCCAAAATGCAGGATATCTGCGAGCTTTTAAAAGCAGAAGTACCACATTATGATTGGGTAGGTTTTTATTTTAAGAACGGCGACAAGAGAGAACTTAAATTAGGTTCTTATGCAGGTGCACCAACAGACCACACTATAATTCCCTTTGGAAAAGGCATTTGCGGACAAGTAGCCGAAAGCAACGAGAATTTTGTTGTACCAGATGTCCAAGCTCAAGACAACTATATAGCGTGTAGTATTACAGTGAAAGCAGAGATTGTTGTTCCCTTATTCGTGAACGGTGAAAACATTGGTCAAATAGATATCGATTCTAATACTCCAGACCCTTTTACAAAGGCAGACGAGACATTTTTAGAATTCGTAAATTTTGAAGTAGCCAAAATTCTTTAAAACTTTAGGCTTTTTGTTGATAAACTAGCTCATTTTATAACTGCAAAAAAATTACTTTTGCTTGCTTATTAAAAACATTTAAGCATCATACAATGAGCAGTGTAAAAAAAGCGTCTTCAGCCTTAATTTCAGTTTTTCATAAAGACGGATTAGAGCCAATAGTAAGAAAATTTCAAGAATTAGGAATCACAATTTACTCCACTGGAGGAACCGAAAAATTCATAACTGATTTAGGAATCGACGTGGTTCCTGTAGAAGATGTAACTAGCTACCCTTCTATTTTAGGAGGAAGAGTAAAAACTTTACACCCAAAAGTATTTGGCGGTATTTTAAACAGACAGGACAACGAAAGTGATGTTGCCCAATTAGCTGAATTTGAAATTCCACAAATAGATATTGTTATTGTTGATTTGTATCCATTTGAAAAAACAGTTGCTAGTGGTGCTTCTGAACAAGATATTATAGAAAAAATCGACATAGGCGGTATTTCTCTTATTCGTGCCGCAGCCAAAAACTTTAAAGATGTTACCTGTGTTTCTTCAATGGAAGACTATGCAGATTTTCTTGAAGTTGTATCTGCAGACAACGGTAATATTAGTCTTGAAGACAGAAAACGTTTTGCCGCAAAGTCTTTTAACGTTTCTTCTCATTATGACACTGCTATTTTCAATTACTTCAACAAAAATCATGAATTAGCTGCTTTAAAAGTAAGCGAAACTCAAGGCAAGGTTTTACGTTATGGCGAGAACCCTCACCAAAAAGGATTTTTCTTCGGTGATTTTGACGCTATGTTCTCAAAATTACATGGTAAAGAACTATCATACAACAATCTATTAGATGTTGATGCTGCCGTTAACCTAATGTTAGAATTTAAAAACGATGCTCCCACTTTTGCTATTCTGAAGCATAACAATGCATGTGGTTTAGCTCAAAGAGATACTTTACACCAAGCTTATGTTGATGCTTTAGCCGGTGATCCTGTTTCTGCTTTTGGTGGAGTTCTAATTAGCAATAAAGAAATCGACAAGGCTACCGCAGAAGAAATTCATAAATTATTCTGTGAAGTTGTTATAGCACCTAGTTATAATGCAGAAGCTCTTGAGGTTTTAAAAGGAAAGAAAAATAGAATTATCCTTATACAAAATGAAGTTGAAATGCCAGAGATGCAAGTTAGAACTTGTTTAAACGGCATGCTTCTTCAGGAAAAGGATCATAAAACAGATACAGTTGCCGACCTTACCAATGCGACCAAAACAAACCCAACAGACCAAGAATTAGAAGATTTAATTTTTGCATCTAAACTTTGTAAACACACTAAGTCTAACACTATAGTTCTTGCCAAAAACAAACAACTTTGTGCAAGTGGCACAGGACAGACCAGTAGAGTTGATGCTTTAAACCAGGCAATACACAAAGCGCAAACCTTTAACTTTGACCTTAAAGGAGCGGTTATGGCCAGTGATGCGTTCTTCCCTTTCCCTGATTGTGTGGAGATTGCGGACAAAGCAGGTATCACTAGTGTAATTCAACCAGGCGGATCTATAAAAGACCAATTAAGTGTTGATTATTGCAACGAAAACAAAATTTCAATGGTGATGACAGGTACACGTCATTTCAAGCATTAATTTCATTACTTTTGTCGATGAAATACACCCTTTTATCTAAAATTTAAACATCACATATGGGATTTTTTGATTTCTTGACCGAGGAAATAGCTATAGATTTAGGTACAGCTAACACTCTTATCATTCATAATGACAAGGTAGTTGTCGATAGCCCATCCATCGTTGCCAGAGATAGAATTAGCGGAAAAATCATTGCAGTTGGTAAAGAAGCCAACATGATGCAAGGTAAAACCCATGAGAATATAAAAACAATTAGACCATTGAAAGATGGTGTAATTGCTGACTTTGATGCATCTGAAAAGATGTTGATGATGTTCATAAAGAATATTCCCGCACTAAAGAAAAAATGGTTTCCACCGGCATTGCGTTTGGTTATCTGTATACCTTCTGGTATTACAGAAGTTGAAATGCGTGCAGTAAAGGAATCTGCAGAGCGTGTGAACGGTAAAGAAGTGTATCTTATTCACGAACCAATGGCCGCAGCTATTGGTATTGGTTTAGACATTATGCAACCAAAAGGAAACATGATTGTTGATATAGGTGGTGGTACTACTGAAATTGCCGTTATAGCATTAGGTGGTATCGTTTGTGATAAATCTGTAAAGATTGCTGGTGATGTATTTACAAATGACATTATTTATTACATGCGTACACAGCACAATTTATATGTTGGTGAAAGTACAGCTGAAGCAATTAAAATTGAAATAGGTTCCGCAACAGAAGATTTACAATCTCCACCAGACGAAAAATCTGTACAAGGGCGTGATTTGTTGACGGGTAAACCAAAACAAGTTCAAATATCTTATAGAGAAATAGCGAAGGCTTTAGATAAATCTATTCTGCGTGTTGAAGATGCGGTTATGGAAACATTATCTCAAACTCCCCCAGAATTAGCTGCCGATATTTACAATACAGGTATCTACCTTGCAGGTGGTGGTTCTATGTTACGTGGATTGGACAGAAGGTTATCTCAAAAAACCGACTTACCAGTTTACATTGCTGAAGATCCATTACGTGCCGTAGTACGTGGTACCGGTATTGCACTTAAAAACTTAGAACGCTACAAGAGCATATTAATTAAGTAAGAAGCTTTTTTAACGAACGGCTTCTTACTTAATATTGATAGCCTTGGATAAAATTCAAGAGCCATTTATTAATGATTATCGATAGAATTTCTAGGCTAACCTCGAAATAATTTATCTAAAGGCAGTTTGTTAAAACACTATTATCGAGTAAAAATATAGGGGTGAATGCAACAGATCATAAATTTTTTAATTAGGTATAAGATATTCTTACTTTACCTTTTTCTATTATTGATTTCCTGCATTTTTACGTTTCAGTCTCACTCGTACCATCAATCTAAATTTTTAAATTCGTCTAACTATATCACCGGAAGTATTTATACATTCTCCGATAATATTACTTCATATTTCGGTCTAAGAGAAGAAAACAATAAGCTTGTTGAAGAAAACAAAAGACTAAGAGATAAGTTATTTAACAACTTGGTACTTTCACCGTCACTTATAGATTCAACTTCTGTAAACTATGAAGTTATAAGGGGTCGGGTCATCAATAACAGCTACGCAGATCAGCGCAATTACATCACTATCAATAAAGGCAAGAGCGATAGTATTGTTCAAGATATGGGCGTTATTACAGATAAAGGTATTCTTGGTATCGTAGAAAATACTTCAGATAATTTTTCTACCGTACAAAGTATATTAAGTGATAAGTCTAACATCAACGCAAAAATTAAAAACTCAAATCACTTTGGTTCTTTGGTTTGGGAAAACACTACAGATTATAATATCGTTCAATTAATTGACATACCAAGATTGGTACCACTTACAATTGGCGACACCATTGTCACTGGAGCTATGAGTAGTATATTCCCTGAAAACATTCCCATTGGAACAATAAAGAGATTTGATTTAGACAATTCAAAAAGCTTCTATTTTATAGATGTAGAACTCTTTAATGACATGACCAATATTGGCTCTATTTATATCATTAAAAATCTAAATCGCAAAGAGGTTTTAGAATTAGAAGCAGAAACAGAAGCCAATGATTAACAACACTTCATTTTTAATTGTGCTCAGATTTATTTTATTGGTACTACTGCAAGTGTTAGTTTTCAATAAACTGAATTTCTTTGGCTATATAAATCCGTTGATTTATATTCTTTTCCTGTATTGGTATCCTATCAAACAAAATAGAACTACCTTTATAATTCTATGCTTTTTCTTAGGATTATGTGTAGATATTTTTTCAGACACTCTTGCCATAAACGCAGCAGCTACCGTTACCATAGCTTATCTTCGACCAACCATTATGCGCTTTATCTTTGGTGTCAATTATGAATTTCAAAGTTTTAAGTTAAACAATAGTACAAAGGCACAACAATTCACGTTTTTAGCGTTATTGATTATAGTACATCATTTGATATATTTTACGTTAGAAATTTTCAGTTTTTCAAATAGCCTGTTAATTTTACAAAAAACGATTATAGTAAGTATTTCTACATTGATTTTAGGAATGTTGTTCAGCACGTTATTCAGCAGTAAAAAAGAATGAGAAAAATTCTTTTATCATTAATTATAGTTGTCATCGCAATTACCTTTTTGGGAAGGCTATCTTATTTGCAAATTTTTAGTTTTTCTGCAGAACAAGTTCTAGAAGATCCGGCAATTAAAGCTATTTATGATTACCCTGAAAGAGGTTATATCTACGATCGTAACGGAAATCTTTTAGTTGGTAACGACCCTGCATATGATGTCATGGTTATACCAAGAGAAGTAAAACCTTTAGACACTTTAGAATTTTGCGGTTTACTTGGTATAGACAAAGAAAAATTCGTCAAAAAACTTAAAAAAGCAAGGGTATATTCTCCAAGACTACCTTCTGTACTTGTACCTCAGCTATCAAAACAAGATTACGCCAAGCTTCAAGAGAAAATGCGTAAATACAAAGGCTTCTATATTCAAAAGAGATCTTTACGTTATTACGACACCCCTAGCGCGGCAAATGTTCTTGGTTACATTAGCGAAGTAAACGAAGGTGATTTAGCGGTTAACAAATATTATGTGCAAGGAGAACTGAAAGGAAGAACAGGAGTTGAACGCTATTACGAAGACCTCTTAAGAGGTAGAAAAGGTGTCCAGTATATTCAGAAAGATAGATTTAATAGAGACATTGGTCCGTACAAAAATGGAGAATTAGACACCTTACCAGAACAGGGAAAACAAATAAGTATCACTATAGACAAAACGCTACAAGAATATGGCGAGTTATTGATGAACGGAAAAAGAGGTGGGATAGTAGCTATTGAACCGGCAACCGGTGAAATTCTTTCTATGATCTCAGGTCCAACATATGACCCAGCACTATTAGTAGGTCGTGAACGTTCTAAAAATTACACAAAACTTTATAATGATACGATAGCGAACCCAACTTGGGATCGTTCTATTCATGCACAACAACCACCTGGATCACCTTTTAAAACATTAAATGCCTTAATTGCATTACAAGAAGGCGTACTGGATGAAAACACAACAATACAATGCTATCACGGATTTTACGTAGGTAAGAAGAAAAGGGGTTGTCACTGTGGTGGTGGTTTACGAAATCTGAACAAAGGAATATCACAGTCATGTAACGCCTACTTTGCAGGAGCGTTCAGAAAGATTTTTGAAAAGTTTGAAACTACTGATGAAGGTATGGATGTATGGGAAAAGCACATGCGAAGTTTTGGTCTAGGTGACTACTTAGGCTATGATTTACCATTCGGACAAAAAGGACGTATACCTAGCAAAGAGTATTATGACAAATGGTACGGAGACAATAGATGGAGCTCTTCTTTTATTATCTCTAATTCTATAGGGCAAGGTGAAATATTAGCTACACCTGTTCAATTAGCAAATATGACAGCAGCTATTGCCAACAGAGGTCATTATTTCACTCCTCATATTTTAAAGAAAATTGAAGGACAAGATATTACCGAACCAAAATTTACCGAAGCTAAACACACTACTATAGAACCAAAACATTTTGAACCTGTAGTTCAAGGTATGGCAGATGTTTACGTAAGTGGTACAGCAAGATGGTTACAGATACCAGGTATTGAAGTAGCAGGTAAAACAGGTACTGCTGAAAATTTCACCAAAATAGATGGTGTACGTACTCAGTTAACAGATCACTCGGTTTTCGTAGCATTTGCACCTGTAGACGACCCTAAAATTGCCATAGCAGTATATATTGAAAATGGATATTTTGGATCAAGGTATGCCGGTCATATTGCCACACTTATGATTGAAAAATACCTTAAAGGTGAAATCACCTTAAAGACTCTTGAAAAAAGAATGCTTGAAAAAACATTAGAAGCAGAATACGCGAAACCCTACAGTGGGGAGGAGTTCAAAATTAACGAACGTGTCTGGTAGAAGCATCTTAAGAAGAATTGACTGGATTAGTGTAATTATCTATTTTGCACTGGTATTAATTGGATGGATCAATATATACTCCAGTACTTTTACTGATGACCAAAGCTCCATTTTTGATATTGGTACGCGTTATGGCAAACAACTATTCTTTATTGGGGTAAGCCTAGTAAGTATTGTTATTATTATGGCTCTTGAGGTTAATTTTTACGAAAGATTCTCTAGCCTTTTCTACCTCATTTCCATGGTATCTTTACTTGGGCTGTTTGTTTTTGGCAAAACTATTGCCGGAGCTACATCATGGTACGACTTAGGATTTTTTAACCTACAGCCCTCAGAGCTAGCTAAAGTTGCCACCGCACTAGCCTTAGCTAAATATCTCAGCGACATACAAACAGATATAAAAAGAAGAAAAGATCAATTATATGCCCTTCTCATAATTCTTGTGCCCGCAATTTTAATTATACCGCAACCCGACCCTGGTAGTGCATTGGTATTTTTTGCGCTGATATTCGTGATCTTTAGAGAAGGTCTACCACTCTACTATTTGGCAATTATATTAAGTGTCATACTAGTTTTTATTATGACTTTAAAGTTTGGTACCGTGTGGCTAATTATTGGTTTGGCTTTACTCATTATTCTGCTATACGCATTAAAACGTAAAACTTTAAAAATTCCGGTAATACCACTAAGTCTTATCAGTGTTGCGGTTATTTTATTTTCTTTATCCGTAAACTTTGTATTTAACAATGTGTTTGAACAAAGACATAGAGATCGCTTTGGCTTATGGTTGCGTTTAGAGAAAGATCCAAAAAAACTAGAACAGATAAGAAAATCTATAGGTTACAATACATATCAATCTGAAAAGGCAATTGAATCTGGAGGATTCTTTGGTAAAGGATTTTTAGAAGGCACCCGTACAAAAGGAGATTTTGTACCTGAACAGGATACGGATTATATTTTTAGTACCGTTGGTGAAGAATGGGGATTTTTAGGAACAGCTACGGTTATCATCCTATTCTCCGTATTGTTCTTACGATTAATATCATTGGCAGAAAGACAAAAAAATGCATTTGCTAGAATGTATGGTTATGGTGTAATTTCAATATTACTTATCCACTATTTTATTAATATAGGTATGGTAATAGGTATACTCCCTACCATTGGAATTCCGCTACCTTTCTTTAGCTATGGTGGATCAGGTCTTTTATTCTTTACTATTTTACTTTTTATCTTCTTAAGGTTAGATACGAACAGATTGAAGGAGGGTTTTTAAAACTTCCAACCTGTAATATTTTTACTTGACTCAAACGTGCTTTGTTGCTTTTCCGTCAATTCTGCGAAAAAATCTATTCCAGTTTCCTTTTCTATATCATCAATAGAAACCACAAAGTTTTGTAGAGACGTAAATTGAGGCTTGTTAGGTATTAGAAAAGACAATGAATATATCTTATCACCTTTTTTACGTGCAATTATTTTGTAGAAAGCATCTGGCACATCCACATCTTCTTGTCCTATCTCTTCTAATCCACTTTCTAACACTCCGCCTGTAAATACATATAAAGTTCCGTATTGCTTTGCCCAGCGTCTCGTTTGCTGTTCTAGATCATTCCAAATACCTGCGTTGAACTCTCTATCTTGCGGACTTATATTACTGGTATAAAATGTTTCATTGTATGCTTGTAACGAAAATCTGCGGTCACCTGCAGGCACTAAATGCCCTCTATCATAACCAGAGCCTTTATAGTTGCGCCAATCTGCAGATTTAGAGGAAACAAAAGGGTCTTCAATAAAATAGGGTCGTTTTCTATCATCATAGGTCAAATGACTTTTGCTCAACGTATACGCCACCCATTCAGCTTGCTCATAAGGTTCGTTGTATGATAACGTAAAATGCTCGTGCTTTACAATTTCGCCAGTAGTTGAGGACGGCAATAGCTCTTTTGGAAAATCATTAGTGGTAATTTCATCATTACTATTAGAATATGTTGCGGGAGTATAGAAGTTTTCAAACAACCAAAAACCTACTATACATACAAGAATTAAAATACTATAAAGAGATCCATTTTTTTTGCGGTATGCCATACGTCAAAATTACCTAATTTTGTAAGATATAAGGCAAATTACCGACCAATAAACCTAGTATTCAAAGTCTAAACAAAAGGAAAATTATGATGTTAACTTGGAAAGATGTAATTCATTTTTCAGTGAATGGTAACCCTGAACCTGATCGTAGAGTTGAAAAAACAGAACAGGAATGGAAAGAGATCCTTACTCCTGAACAGTTTAGAGTTACTAGAAAAAAAGGTACTGAAGCCCCACATTCTGGAGCATTATGTACCGCTCATGAAGCTGGCAAATACGAATGTGTTTGCTGTGGCACACCATTATTTGATTCTACCATAAAATTCGAATCTGGTACCGGCTGGCCAAGCTTTACTCAACCTATTAAAGAAAATGCCATTAAATACCATAAAGACACTTCTTTTGGTATGGTGCGGGTTGAAGTACTATGCAATACATGTGATGCGCATTTGGGTCATATATTTCCTGATGGACCAGAACCTAGCGGATTACGCTATTGTATTAATTCCGAATCTATGCAACTAGAAAAGGAGGCAGCTAATGGCTAACGTTAAATTAGAAGTTGCTACAGTAGGTGGCGGTTGCTTTTGGTGTACCGAAGCGGTATTTCAAGAGGTAAAAGGAATACACAAAGTGGTTTCTGGATATACAGGAGGTAAAGCACCGGGCAGACCCACATATAAAGAAATATGTTCTGGATTAACAGGACATGCAGAGGTAGTTCAGGTTACTTTTGACTCTACAGTCATTTCTTATGAAGATATTCTAATTATTTTCATGACAACACATGACCCTACTACTTTAAACAGACAAGGTGCAGATGCCGGAACTCAATATCGTTCTGTTATCTATTTTCATAACGAAGAGCAAGAGAAAAAAGCTAAAATAGTTCTGAACGAAATGCAAATGGTCTATGAAGACCCAATTGTTACCGAGTTAAGTCCCTTAGGTATTTTTTACGACGCCGAAGAATATCACCAAGACTACTATAAGAATAATTCTGAACAAGGGTATTGTCAGGTAGTCATTAATCCGAAGTTGGCAAAACTTAGAAAATTACATGCCGACAAGCTATCATTATAAGGGATATTTACTGATTACCTAAAGATATATTCCACTCAACTTCGGCAAATTACCTTTCACCTATGAAAGCTCAAAAACTTTCATAGGTGAACTTATTTTAGTTCATAATAATTTACAAAACCTACTTATTATGAATTCTCAAAAAACAATTTATTATATTGCTTTAAGTCTTTTCTCATTAGCCATTTTAGGCTCTATCCTTAATTACTCCATGAATTATGAGATGGTTGTAGAAACGTTTATAAAACTTGGCTACCCGATTTACCTTATTCATGTACTAGCTGTTTGTCAATCCATAGGACTTATACTAATCCTTTTCAATAAACCTCACTGGTCTTTAGAGTGGGTTTATGCTGGCTTCTTTATGAACTTCACTCTTGGCGCTTTAGCTCATTTAGCTATAAAAGATGGTAACGGTGCATCTGCAGTGATATGTATCGTTTTATTATTCGTCACATACATACAGAGTAGAAAAATAAGAGATAATAGCAATGAATTAGCTGAATTTGGAAAATATGTATAACTTGACGACAATAAAAAAAGCCGCTACATTTTTCAATGTAGCGGCTTTTTTATTTTTATAAGTCTTTGCTTAATTCTTTACACTAGCAAGTTTACCGTGCTTAATGTTATTCATCTTTAGGTCTTCTAAAACATTTACGGCTTCTTCAACATAAACATCTTTAGCTAAATTCTTATGCCATCTATTACGTTTTTCACGCAATACAGAATCTTTAGTAAACAATTGCTCTTCATAACCTAACGATTTAAATGTTAGCTTAGAATCATAATCTGTTAAGGTTTTAAAGTAGTTAGACTGCTCTTTATCCTTATTCTTTTCTTCTTTATAAGTTTCAAAGTTTAAAGAAATTTCAGTTTCATCTTGCTCGGCTTTTAACCACTTTGCATTCTCCTCAATTAATTTTATTTGTTGACTAGTCGCCATTCTCTTTTCACTATCGGCAACGGTCTTCTCATAATTGATATAACCTTCCCACGGCTCATAGTCTGCAGGAGTAATCTTATCCCACCCTAATGGGTTAGATTGATCTCTTTCCCCTAAATCAATATAACTATACCTGTCCGGTACTACAATATCACTCTTAACACCTTCTAACTGCGTTGAACCACCATTAATTCTATAGAATTTCTGGGTAGTAATTTTAATTGCGCCTAAATCTCCATGTTCATTGCTACGTAACATATTGTTTAAAGGAATAACGTTTTGTACCGTTCCCTTACCAAATGTTTGCTTACTCCCTATTACAATTGCTCTTTTATAATCTTGCATTGCAGCAGCTAAAATCTCAGACGCAGAAGCAGATAATTCGTTCACAAGAATTACCAAAGGACCATCCCATTGAATTCTTTCATCTTTATCATCATATACATCTTTGCCTTTATCTTTAGATTGTACTTGTACGATAGGACCATCTTCTATAAATAAACCTGCCATTTCAACAACAGTTTTTAAAGAACCACCACCGTTGTCGCGTAAATCAAGAATAAGACCTTCCATTCCTTCTTCCTTTAAGCGGTCTACTTCTTTAGCAACATCAGTCGCTGCGTTCCTTTCGCTATAATCATTGAAATCAACATAGAATTTTGGAAGATTAATAATCCCGAATTTTTCATCGCCTTTAATAATGTTTGCAGATTTAGCATATGACTCTTCTAATTCTACAACGTCTCTCGTCAAAGAAACAACATCTAAAGAACCATCTACTTTTCTAACGGTCAAATCTACAATAGTACCTTGAGCGCCTTTTATCAGCTTAATGGCATCGTCTAAACGCATACCTACAATATTAATAGGCTCTTCTCCATTCTGACCAACTTTAATAATTTCATCACCAACTTCTAATCGTTGATCTCTCCAAACCGGTCCACCAGAAATAATCTCTACAATTTTTGCTCCTTCAGATTTTTTCTGAAGTCTTGCACCAATTCCTTCAAATTTACCCGACATACTTGTATCAAACTTCTCCTTTTCCTCTGGAGCGAAATAGAATGTATGTGGATCAAATTCATCAACAATAGTATTTATGTATTGTACAAACCAATCTTTACGCTCTAAATCACCAACAAAATCAAAAAACTCATCCAAAGTAGTTTCTGTTGATTTTCTAGAAGCTTCTTCAGCTTCTTTTGGTGTTTTTATTTCATCCTTTTCATTTTCAACTTCTTCCTTCCCTATTTTAGAAACCTTAGAATCATACGTACCTAAAGTTGCATATTTCAACTGCTTTCTCCAACGTTCTTTTAATTCTTCTCTATTTGCAGCAAAAGGTTCTTCATCATATTTAATACTGATGCTTTCATTCTCTGAATAATCAAAAGGAGTTTCTAATACTTCTTTATAAATGCCCTTCGCATCGTCCATACGCTCCATCAATCTTTCATAAACTATATTAAAGAAAGTGATATCCGTATTTTTTATTTCATCATCTATCTGATATTTATACTTTTCGAACTCAGCAATATCAGAAGCTATAAAATATCTTTTAGTAGGGTCTATTACGTCAATAAAATCTTCAAAAACATGTACAGAAAAATCATCATTAAGCGCTTTTGGCTCATAATGCCCTTTTTCTAATACGTAGGTTATTAAATCTAACAACAACTTATCCTTGTCGTCATTTTCAAAACTTTTATTTGTAAAACTGCACGATGCTACTGCTGCAAGCATCAATAACAGTACGTAGGCTAAATTTCTTTTCATAAAATTATCTTTTACTTTCCTTTTCAATATCTTCGAATTTGAGGTTTGTAAGCAACTGTAAATGCTACCTAAACCCCTAAGGTAAAGAAAAAACCATGCCATTTAAATCAGTAGAGAACTAATTTTTTGTTAAACGGCATTTCGAACATATCATATTTAAAAACGTATTTTTACTACAGAAAGTATACGTTATGAAAAAACCTTTGATTTTAGTTACAAATGATGACGGAATTACCGCACCAGGATTGCGTATGCTTATCTCCGTAATGAAGAAAATAGGCGATGTAGTGGTGGTTGCGCCAGATAGTCCGCAATCTGGCATGGGACATGCTATAACGTTGGATACCGCTCTTTTTTCAAAAAAAATGAAAATTGACCTTGATCAAGACGGTATTGACGAATACAGTTGTAGCGGCACCCCTGCTGACTGTGTAAAATTAGCGCTTCAAGAAATACTACCCAAAAGACCTGATATCTGTGTAAGCGGTATCAACCATGGCTCTAACTCATCTATCAACGTAATTTACTCTGGTACAATGAGTGCGGCTGTTGAAGCCGGTATAGAAGGAATACCAGCCATTGGTTTTTCTTTATGCGATTATAGCTGGAATGCTGATTTTTCTCAAGCTCAAGATTTTATTCACGACATAGTCACCCAAGCTTTAGAAAACGGAATACCGAAAGGCACCGTCTTAAATGTTAACATACCCAAGCTCACAAAAAACGAGCTAAAAGGCATTAAAATTTGTAGACAGGCAAAAGCTAATTGGAAAGAGAAATTTGACAAGCGTACCAACCCAATGGGTAAAGATTACTATTGGTTAACAGGTGAGTTCGAATTATTGGATAAAGGCGAAGATACTGACGAATGGGCACTAGCCAACGGTTATATTTCAGTTGTCCCTACCCAATTCGATTTAACTGCCCACCACGTTATACAAGAATTGAACACCTGGGATTTTAAATAATTTCCAAAACTTAGATTAAATTATATAGTACAATTATTTTCAGATGAATACCAAAAAAGAAGTTCTAATAGGTTTTATAGTAGGCATTATAGCTAATGCAATTGGTACTTTATTGTACATTTTAATATTCTCAGATTTGAGTATTGTAGAAACTTTTGAGGCCGCCGTAAGACAAGAACATGTTGGTAGTCTATTGGCATTAGGTGCCATACTTAACTTAGTTGCGTTCTTTGGTTTTCTAAGAATAAAAAGGGACAATAGAGCAAAAGGAGTTCTAATTGCAACTATTATAACCGCATTCGTAATTCTGTATTACAAAGTTTTTTAAAATGAAGTACTATATCATTGCAGGTGAAGCCTCTGGCGATCTTCATGGCTCTAACTTAATCAAAGCCTTAATACAACAAGATCAAGATGCCCAAATTAGATGTTGGGGCGGTGACTTAATGCAACAGGCCGGCGGAACTTTGGCCAAACATTACAAAGAATTAGCGTTCATGGGGTTCATTGAAGTGATTCTAAACCTGAATGCCATTTTCAAAAACATAAAATATTGTAAGCAAGATATTGCAGCGTTCAACCCCGATGCCATTATTTTCATTGACTATTCTGGCTTTAATTTACGCATTGCCAAGTGGGCAAAAGAAAACAACTTTTTGACCAATTACTACATTTCTCCTCAAATCTGGGCATCTAGAGAAGGTAGAATCGAGAAGATAAAAGCGACCGTTGATCACATGTATGTGATACTGCCTTTTGAGAAAGAATTTTACGAAAAGAAACACAATTACCCAGTCAACTTTGTAGGACACCCTTTATTAGATGCCATTGCCAACAGACCAGAATTAAACGAGAGCTTATTCAGGTCCAATAACGGCATAGACCCTAACAAACCAATTATAGCTTTATTACCAGGTAGTCGTAAACAAGAGGTTCAAAAAATGTTGTCTCTTATGTTATCATTGACCAATGACTTTTCTAACTATGAATTTGTCATTGCAGGCGCACCAAGTTTAGACAAAGAATTTTACGCTGAATTCCTTACTAATGCGAATGTAAAATTCATTCAAAACAAAACTTACGACTTGCTATCCATATCTACTGCTGCCTTAGTTACTAGTGGTACAGCCACTTTAGAAACCGCATTATTTAAAGTGCCGCAAGTAGTCTGTTATAAGGCAAATTGGATTTCGTACCAAATTGCCAAGCGTATCATCACCTTAGAATATATCTCTTTGGTCAACTTGATAATGCAAAAAGAGGTTGTAAAAGAATTAATTCAAGATGATTTTACTAAACAGAATCTAAAAAAAGAATTAAACTTGATTTTAGATGGAGAAGCTAGAACAAAACAATTGGCATCTTATGATGAACTAATTGCGAAGCTAGGCGGACCTGGCGCTAGTGCCCAAGCGGCTTCATTGATCATTGCAAATGCCAAAATTTCATAGGTTTATCCATTTTAAAAAATAATTCTATAATTTTGGAGTTACACGTACTACACGGTACATTCTATTTTATGCGCATACTACCATTCTTTCTTGTTATTTGTTTTTTAACCAGTTGCGGAGCTAAAAAGACGACCACATCTGACAAAGAGCGTAAAATTTCTGTTGCAGCCGCAAACAATGCTAGAACAGGAAATGTAACTACACCTACCAGAACAGAAGAGCGCAGAACAATAACTTCTACCACCAACACAAAGGCAGATGAAATTATCAATACCGCACTTTCATTTTCCGGTACACGATACAAGTTTGGCGGCACCACGAAAAAAGGAATGGATTGCTCTGGATTACTATATGTTTCTTTTGGCGAACACGACGTACAAATTCCAAGAGTTTCTTACAATATGGCAGAAGAAGGCCGTAGAATAGCCGTTAAAAATGTAGAAAAGGGCGACTTACTATTTTTTAAGACCTCTAGAGGTTCTAAACGTATTAATCATGTTGGTATGGTGGTTGGTACAGATAATAACGAGATTACGTTTATTCACGCATCATCATCGCGTGGTGTTACCGTTTCATCTTTAAGAGATGGATTCTGGAACCAAGCATTTGTAAAAGCCACAAGAATATTATAAGATGAAGCTCTTAGCGTTTATTCCTATCAGATTAACGCTTTTACTCATCATTGGAATCTTAATTGGTTACTTTTTTCCATTTAATCCTCTATACCTACTCATATTTACTGTTTTTCTATTTCTACTACTTGCTTCCATTTTCATATTTGAGAAAATCACAAAATCTGT
This sequence comes from Maribacter sp., assembly GCF_039968975.1. GTDB lineage: Bacteria > Bacteroidota > Bacteroidia > Flavobacteriales > Flavobacteriaceae > Maribacter. Next base: position 15,743 of record NZ_JBDVOT010000183.1, read on the forward strand.
TTTATTTGGCAGTATAGCTGCGCTGACCTTCGTGTCATTAGGCACCTATAGCTACACTGCTGCACAACCAATCAATTCCAGTAACCACTACAGCAACTTTACTACTACCCAAAACGAACAATGGACACTTAAAATCAAGGAGGTTTTAAAGCCTGACCCGTACACCTCACGTTATTATGCTTCGGTAAAAAGCGTAGACGACAATACGGTTAACGGAACAATACTCCTTACAATCCCCAAAGACACATCTAAACTTCGCTTAGCTATTGATGATGAGCTTATAACCTATTCACAAGTTTTACCCGTAAGCGAACCTTTAAATCCTCATCAATTTAACTATAAAAAGTATTTGGCAAATTTAGGTGTATATCACCAAATGAGGATTACTACAAAGCAGTTCATACAAATTGAAAATTCAAATACTAGCTTGAGAGGCTTTGCCGCTAAAACCCGTAACCATATTATCTCAAAATTGAAGCAAGAGAATTTTGGACCTGATGAATTGGGAGTGATACAAGCATTATTGCTAGGTGAACGCTCTGATATTTCTGAAGAAACATACACAAATTATCAAAAAGCCGGCGCTGTACATATTCTCGCAGTATCTGGTCTACATATAGGTATTTTACTCTTGATTATTCAATTTTTACTGAGTCCACTGAAAAATATCCCAAAGGGTAGCACCATAATTCTTATTCTATCCGTTCTCTTTTTATGGATTTTCGCCTTCATTGCCGGTTTATCTGCCAGCATAATTCGCGCAACCACCATGTTCACTTTCGTGGCTTACGCACTGTATTTAAATAGACCTCACAATACATTCAACATCTTAGCTCTTTCTATTCTATTTATCTTGTTGTTCATTAATCCTAATTTGTTATTTCAAGTGGGATTTCAAATGAGTTATGCGGCTGTTTTCTCCATTCTATGGATTTTTCCAATTCTTAGAGACCTATGGTTTCCAAAGCGCAAGATAGTGCGCTATTTTTGGCAATTGCTTTGCGTTAGTATAGCGGCACAGTTAGGAGTTTTACCCATTAGCTTGTTCTATTTTCATCAGTTTCCAGGACTTTTCTTTATATCCAATTTAGTCATTGTACCCGCCTTAGGTGTAATTCTAGGCATGGGTATTTTTGTGATTCTCCTTTCAATATTAAACTGGCTCCCCACTCAACTTGTCTGGCTATATAACAAAATAATTGGGCTCATGAACAGCATTATAGCTTGGGTGGCTCATCAAGAAAGTTTTATCTTCAGTTCTATATCTTTTGATTTTATTCAGCTATTATTTTCGTTTACAGTACTTGTTATAAGCATTGAACTATATACCAGGTTCAATTATAAACGGATAATGTTCTTTTTAGTTAGTATTCTTTGTTTTCAAGGATATACTATATACCAAGAGCAACAGACTAAAAACATATCAGAAGTTTTAGTACTGCATCAAACTAAAAAAACTCTGATTTTGAATAAAAGTGGACATCAATTATCCATCTTAACAAATTCCAAGAACAGACCCGATTATCTAATTTCAGATTATAGAACCGCTGAACGCATAGATTCCGTTCGTTATGATTCTTTAAAAAACAGTTATTCTTTTAAAAATGAATCGCTACTAATTATTGATAGCACGGTAATATATCCAAAGTCAAAATATCATAAAATCTTATTGACACAATCACCAAAAATTAATTTAGATAGGCTTATCGATAGTATTCAACCCAATGAAATAATTGCTGATGGCAGCAACTACATAAGTTATATTGACCGTTGGAAAACTACTTGTATAAAAAACAAAATCCCTTTTCACTATACTGGTGAAAAGGGAGTTTATTATTTTGAGTAATCAGTGACTAATGCACTTTACCCATCAACTTTTTAATAATCGGTGATGCTAAAAGAACAATAGCACCTGCACCTAAGGCATATTTTGCAATCAACATAAAACCGTCTGTATATACGGTCAAAGTAGCAAAACCACTTACATCGCCATCCGTACTTTCTATCGCCAACTGTTTACCGATAAAGCCTACAATCTGAAATGCAAATGCCGATGACAAAAACCAAACACCCATTATAAAGGCAATTAATCTCATTGGTGCTAAATCGGTCATTTTAGACAGCCCTACAGGTGACATGAACAACTCTCCTACCGACAATAAGAAATACATTAATAAAAGATATGTGAATGGAACAAATCCACTTTCATTGGCGCTACCACCACTTAATGCTAAAACATAAAAACTGACACCTGCAAAAAGTAATCCTAATCCAAATTTATACGGAGTTCTAGGGTTCCAGTTTTTCTTGCTCAACCATGTCCACATCATAGAAATAGGAATTGCCAATATTATGATGAACATAGAATTCAATGAATTGGTTTGTGCCGCAGACATAATACCATCCAAATCAATATTTCTAGCCGCGAACAACGTAATTACACTACCGGACAATTCATGGAAACCCCAGAAAATAGTCATGAAGAATGTAAGTAACACTGCAACAAAAAGCTCTTTTCTCTCTTTTACATTTGCCTTGAACATTTCATAGGCCAAGTATGCAAGAACTGCAATACCAATACCAGTAAATATTATATTGACGATATTCTGATCAGCAAACATGCCATCTGTAGCAACCGCTTTATAAGATGATAAAAGAAGAGCAATCAAAGGCGCAGCCAAAACAGCTAAAACAGGAACTAGTATCCCTTGCTTTACACCAAGCACCTTTTTCTCTAACACATGCTCGTTAGGCGGTAAACCTCTATTTCCAAAAACATTGTTTTGAATACCTCTCCAGAACACAATCAAACCGGTCAACATACCAATACCAGCCAAGCCAAAACCATAGTGCCATCCATAGGTTACCGCTAGCCACCCGCATAACAATGGAGCTACCCAACCACCAATATTAATACCCATGTAGAAAATGGTAAATCCAGAATCTTTTTTAGGGTCACCCTTCTCATACAATGTACCTACGAAAGTGGAAATATTAGGCTTAAAAAAACCGTTACCTACAATGATCAACGATAATGCGAGAAAGAAGGCCATATTGTCTTCTATAGCCAAAACAAAGTGACCTATGGACATTAAAATACCCCCTAAAAAGATGGAATTACGCATCCCTAAAATCTTATCGGACAACTTACCGCCGATAACGGTCGATGCATATACTAAAGATCCATAAGATGAGTATACGGCTGCTGTGGCGTAATCCCTTTCAGCTAATGCCTTGAAAATTACATCAATCATATAGAGCGTTAGCAGAGCACGCATACCATAGAAGCTAAAACGCTCCCATAATTCTGCAAAGAATAAATAGAATAAACCCTGCGGGTGTCCAAAAATCTGTTTTTGGTCTGAAAATTCAGTACTTTCAGTCATATTGTCTTTAGTTTGATTAAAGTTTTTCTTTTATAAAATTGGTCATCTTATTGAATAGGTGAATTCTTGTATTTCCACCGTAAATTCCATGATTTTTATCTGGGTAGATTCCCCAATCAAATTGTTTATCCGCCTGTATCAAAGCTTCGATCATACGCATTGAATTCTGCACATGTACGTTATCATCTCCTGTACCATGTATTAACAAATAATCACCTTCTAGCAACTGCGGATAATTGAATGGCGAGTTGTCATCATAACCGCTTGGGTTTTCTTGTGGCGTTTGCATATAACGTTCCGTATAGATCGTATCATAAAAAGCCCATGATGTTACCGGAGCAACCGCAATGGCCATCTCAAAAGTATCATTACCCTTTAAAATACAGTTGGTAGACATAAAGCCACCATAGCTCCAACCCCAAATACCTGTTCTATCTGCATCTATATAAGGTAGCTCACTCAACTTTTTAGCAGCAGCTATTTGATCTTCCACCTCATATTTCCCTAGTTCTTTCTGAGTAACTTTCTTAAAATCTCTTCCTTTAAATCCGGTTCCACGACCATCTACACATGCAACAATATAGCCCTCTGCTACTAAACCTTGATGCCAGTAGTCATTAGCTCCCATCCAGCTATTGCTTACATTTTGAGATCCAGGACCACTGTATTGATACATAAATAACGGATACTTCTTAGATGGATCAAAATCTTTTGGCTTGATCATGTACATATTAAGATCATTACCATTTATTGATATTGTAGAGAATTCTTTAGGACTTACAGCATAGTTTTTTAATCTTTCTAAAAGCTGATTATTATCCTTAATATCTTTTACTTTCTTTCCATTTATTGCTTGATGCAATGTATATACTGGCGGAGTTTCAGCACTTGAAAATGTATTGATGAAATAAGTGAAATCAGTACTAAATTTAGCATTATTCGTTCCTTCTTTCGCAGCCAAAGCTTCTTTGTCATCACCACCACTACTAATGTTATATACACCACGATTTATAGAACCATTCTCAGTAGATTGGTAATATATTTTGTCTTCGTTTTGATCGTAACCATAGTATTTGGTCACTTCCCAATCTCCTTTTGTAATTTGGTTCATTAAACTGCCATCTTCTCCATATAGGTAGATATGGTTATAACCATCTTTTTCACTTGTCCAGATAAAGCTATCGTCTTCTAAAAAAGTGAGGTTGTCGGTAATGTCAACATAGGCGTCATCTTTCTCTTCCAATAAAACAGCAACCTTACCATTTTTGGCATTTACTGCATACATGGTCAAATGATTTTGGTGTCTGTTTAAGGTCTGAACACTCAACATATCTTTATGGTTCATCCATTTTATACGTGGAATGTAATATGCATTATTAGTATTCACAGCAGTAATTTTACCACTGGCAACATCTAAAAGATGTAACGTAACTATAGAATTGTTCTCTCCTGCCTTAGGGTATTTAAACACGTGTGGTTGTTGATATAGCCCTGTACCGTAAACATCCATAGAAAACTCAGGTACATTAGTTTCATCAAAACGTAAAAAAGCAATTTTAGAACCATCTGCATTCCACTCAAAAGCACGAACAAAAGCAAATTCTTCTTCATACACCCAGTCAGTAACACCATTGATAATACTATTCTTTACACCGTCTTCGGTAATTTGTTTAGTATCACCGGAAGCAATGTTAAAAATGTAAATATTATTATTCTTTACATATGCTACTTTACTACCATCTGGCGACAATAATGGTTCTTGAATTTTTTCTTTACTTACCTGAACCACTTTTTTGGAAGCTATGTCATACACATAATAGATACCAAGTTTTGACCTTCTAAATATTGGCTCTATTTCAGTTGAAAGCAATACCTTTTTCTCATCCGAACTAAAAACATAAGATGAAAACGAAGGAATATCAGCTAAATCTGCAGATGAAACTACGGTACCTACTTTTTCTAATGTTTTGTAATCGTATTTGTCAACCGTGGAGGTTTGGCTGAATCTGTTGGTATTTAGAACGGTATATTGAGTGCCGTTCTTCATGGATCTGAGAGCATCCATACCTTCTGTTCTAAAAGCTCCTTGATAAATATCAGAAACTTGTATCTGTTTTTCCTGTGCCCAAGTAAATACGCTGAATGAAAGTAAAATCAACGCAATTAAGTGTGTTTTTCTCATTTATAAGTGAATTTTGTTAAATCTCTCAAGTTTACCACTATTTCCTCAAAAAAGCACGCTTTACCATGAAAAAGAAAGTGGTTTTAACGCTTTAGCCTTCTAAAAAAGATTCTTGCCAATATGCGTATCTTTACTACCGTAACAAAGTGCCGTATTTTTCTGAATCGCCACTTGTACACAACATTGAATATTAGTAGAAAGTTATACCTAAATGACCAAACCGATAAGTGGTTTCTCGAAGCTTACGAAAGAAGAAAAAATAGACTGGGTTACAGACAATTTTACACAAAACACAGCTCAATCAAAGAAAATCTTACAGACGTATTGGAACCAAGATAAAAGTGTTCAACAACTACATGATGAGTTTATAGAAAACACCATTACCAATCTTTACGTACCCCAGGGCATTGCTCCCAATTTTTTGATCAATGATACACTATATGTCATACCAATGGCAATTGAAGAAAGTTCAGTAATTGCCGCGGCAAGCAAAGCTGCTAAGTTCTGGCTAAATAGAGGAGGATTTAAAGCAGAGATACTTGGTACGGAAAAAGTAGGTCAAGTCCATTTTATATTTAAAGGTGACGCCAAAAAACTAAATCCTTTCTTCACATACCTAAAACCTATTTTAATTGCAGAAAGTGCTTCTTTAACCACTAGCATGGAAAAAAGAGGTGGTGGTATTACAGATATAGTTTTAAAAGATAAGACGGATGAGTTGGCTGATTATTTCCAATTGCACGCCACTTTTGAAACCAAAGATGCCATGGGCGCCAACTTCATCAACAGTTGTCTAGAGCAATTTGCCACAACGTTGAAAAAAGAAGCCACCAAGTATGCTGATTTTTCTGCACAAGAGAAAGATGTGGAAATTGTAATGAGCATACTGTCTAACTATGTTCCTAACTGTACCGTTCGCGCAGAAGTTAGCTGCCCCGTAGAAGACTTAAATCTATCGGCAGAATTAACTCCACAACACACTGCAGAAAAAATAATACAGGCAATTAAAATTGCTCAAATTGAACCTTACCGTGCCGTTACACATAATAAAGGTATTATGAACGGCATTGATGCGGTCGTATTGGCTACAGGGAATGATTTTAGAGCCATTGAAGCCGGTGTACATGCATATGCATGTAGAAACGGAAGATATAGCAGCCTCACCCATGCCGAAATTGAAAATGGGATTTTTAAATTTTGGATAGAACTACCTTTGGCTTTAGGTACCGTTGGCGGACTTACAAATTTACACCCTCTCGTGAAGCTGAATTTAGAAATGCTACAGCGACCATCTGCTAAAGAGCTAATGCAAATTGTTGCCGTTGCCGGATTAGCACAAAACTTTGCCGCAGTAAGCTCATTGGTTACTACAGGAATTCAAAAAGGACATATGAAAATGCACCTTTTAAATATCTTGAACCAACTTGGAGCCAATGAAAATGAAAAAGCAATTTTGGTGGAACATTTTAAAACCAACCCGGTTACTCATCACGGTGTGGAAATTCAATTAAGTACTATTAGAAAGTAATTTTTATATGATGACGAAGGATTTTTACAGTAACGGAAAATTATTACTCACTGGAGAATATGCCATTCTTGACGGAGCTAAGGGATTAGCTTTACCAACAAAATTTGGACAGTCATTAAAACTTAGAAATAAGAATACGGAAACTATACACTGGTTTGGTGTTGACGAAAATGATGACACTTGGTTTTATGCCGAATTTTCTAAGGTCGATTTTAAAACTGTAACAACCACTGATGAAGCTACATCTGATCGTTTGAAGCAAATTTTGACCGAAACCAAACGACTGAACCCAGACTTCTTATCTACAATATCAGAGAACAGTATTATAGAGACTAAAGTTACTTTCCCTATGAATTGGGGATTGGGCACTTCTTCTACCTTAATAGCCAATATAGCAACGTGGGCAGGCGTAAACCCATATCAATTATTAGAAGCTACATTTGGTGGTAGCGGATATGACATTGCATGCGCTACACACAACTCCGCAATTACCTATCAAAGAAACAACTATGAGCCATTAGTTGAAGAAGTTAATTTTAATCCGTTTTTTAAATATGAGCTGTTCTTTGTTTATCTGAACCAAAAGAAGAATAGTAGAGATGCTATTAGCAACTACAGAAGTTTAGATGTAAATAAAGAGCAACTGATAACCAAGATTGACGTTATCACTGAAAATATACAGAATTGCACTACCATAGTTGAGTTTGAAATTTTATTAAACGAACACGAGGCTATTTTATCGAAAACACTTCAAATTTCTACCATCAAAGAATCTCTTTTTCCTGACTATCCTAGATCTATTAAAAGCTTGGGAGCTTGGGGCGGAGATTTTATATTAGCTACAGGAACGGAAAAAAACATGTTATACTTCAAGAATAAAGGATACAAAACAATACTCCCCTATTCAAAAATGATATTATAAAAAAAGAGCATCCAAAATGGATGCTCTTTTTTTATATAAATCTTAAAGTAACTACTAGTAAAATGTAGCTCTTTTATCTTCAATTTCAGAACCGTCTTTCAACGCATTATAAACTTCAGTATTAACACGACTAGCAGCTCCGGTTTTCAAAGCATTAGCATATACACTGTAGTTATCTAATTTAGGAGCTTCTGTTTTCTTCACGATTTCAATTTTAAAAACACCAGTGTTTCCTTGAATCAATCCTGAAGTTGCACCTGCAGACATACCATAAGCAGTACCTACTACTACAGGCTCGCTACCTGCACCAGGTATTGTCGGTGATTTTACAGTAAGCGCAGAAGCATTAGAAATACTCACACTGTTATCAGCAGCAATAGCACTCATATCTTTACCCTTGTTTGCAGCGATAATCTGTGCAGCTTTACGTTCTTTTCTTATTAAAGGCAAAACAAGTATAGAAGCATCTTCAGCACTCATTACACCTTCAGCGTAGCTACCCGTTAACTGAACAACAGCATAACCGTTGTTGATATTAAATCTTTTTACATCGCCAACTTCAGTGTCAGCATTGAATGCCCACTGAACAATATTTCTCTGATTAGTTAACCCTGGAAGGTTTTCATCTAAAGCCTTTATCTTATTTACAGGACGAACAACGTATTCATCTTTCTTAGCCAATGTTGAAAATGCACTTTCATCTTCTGTAGTTTCCATTTCAAACTTGGTAGCACTTGTAAACAATGTATTGATTGTTTCTTCTGAAGGAACAATTTCCCTAGATACAGTTGCTATTTGAACTACATCTTCTTTATCATCAATTTTTATTACGTGAAAACCGAAATCAGTTTCAACCAAACCGATTGAACCTTCATTGTTATTAAATGCAAAATCATTAAATTTAGGCACCATAACTCCTCTTTGAAAATATCCTAAATCTCCACCGTTTGGTGCAGATGGTCCGTCTGAGTTATCTCTTGCCAATTCAGCAAATACAACACCAGATTTTCTTGCTTCTCTCAATAACTCTTTTGCCTTAGCTTCTGCTTCTTCTTTTGTTCTAGTTACAGCAGGGTTTGCTCTTGTTGCACCAGTGTAAGCCAATAAAATATGACTAGCTTTAACAGAA
>NZ_JBDVOT010000184.1:0-26306 GCF_039968975.1 Maribacter sp.
CCCGTTGCCATGGCTGCCTTAAAAATACTGAACGGTGAAATCTCCACTCCCGGTGTTCAAATACCTATTACCAAAGAAGTATATGAACCTATACTGAAGGAACTGGAGTCGTACGGAGTTAACTTCAAAGAATATGACATACCTTATCTAGGCTATAACCCAAATTCTGTAGTCAACTAGTACTTTTTAACTATCAAATTGAAACCAAATAAGTACATTTATGTTTTAACCCCTCATTTAGGCTTCAATTCCTAGGGGATTAACTTGAAATAATAAATTTACTAAAAGCATACCTCGTACCCCTTTATTGAGGTTATTGATTTGATAAAACATGAAAAACCCAACTTCATTAGCTAAAATTGACGGAATCGATAAAAAAATCTTGCGGTTTTTAATGGAAGATGCCCGTAAACCAGTACTTGAAATTGCAAGGAGTATTGGAATTTCCGGTGCTGCCATTCACCAACGTTTACGAAAACTAGAAGCATCAGGATTATTGTCTGGTTCTAAGTTTATTGTCAACCCTAAATCTTTGGGATATACCACTATGGCATACATTGGTATCTATCTAGACAAAGCCATGAGCAACCCTAAAGCGGTAAAGCTCCTTGAAAAAATACCAGAAGTACTAGAATGTCATTACACTACTGGTAACTGGTCTATTCTTATTAAAGTACTTTGTAGAGATAACGAACATTTAATGCAGGTACTTAATAAAGAAATACAAGCCATAGAAGGGGTTTCAAGAACAGAAACCTTCATTTCTTTAGCCCAACAAATAGACAGGCAAATCACTATTTAATATTTTGATTTAATCTAAATAAGCATTAGATTTGACCCATGAAAGTGGTTTTTCGTTCTAAATTCTATACGCTTTATCAGTCTGATAAGGAGAAATGTCATTACTTGGACATGGAACAAAAGACCATTAAGTTATCTTTTTGCCAATTTCTTGCCCTAAGAACTAAAGTGCAAAACATCTCTATTGAAGACCATTTTGATTCTGATTTAAACAAACACGGATTTGAAGTATTAATGCTTTGCAACAAAGAGCATCTTTTTATTTTAAACACACTAGAGTTACTAGATTTAAAATCGTTGGTAGAATGTAGCTTTATGACCATTGATTTAGACCATATTACAAGCGAAACAATTTAACCCTTCCTTCTACGTTATTTATAATTAGTCTTAAATCAAATTCAAATAGAGGCTTGTATTCTATATTTTACTATGTAGTTACTACTTTTATATAAAATAATTAAGCAATGAAAGATATCGCAAGATTAAACATGAGCATTAAGGTTACTTCTTTAGACGCCTTAAATGATCAAATACAAATGGAAGGCAAAGCCTCTTCATCATATTTAGCAATGGCTTCATGGTGTGATCAGAATTCATATTCAGGCAGTGCATCATTTTTCTACAGACAAGCCAGTGAAGAACGTGAGCACATGATGAAAATTTTTAAATTCATCAATGACTGTGGCGGTAATGCTATTTCACCAGAAATATCTAATATAAATCATGACTACTCTTCTTTAGAGGAAGTTTTTGAAACTGCTCTAGAACAAGAAATAGAAGTAACTAAGTCTATCAATAAAATAGTTTCTTTAGCTAAGAATACCGAAGATTATGCTGTTGAGAATTTCTTACAATGGTTCGTTAAAGAACAACTTGAAGAAGAAAAATCAATGAGAGACATCTTAGACCTTTTTGAACTTATAGGCAGAGAAGGTATCGCTCTCAAGTTAATTGATGAACGTATTAAATAAGAGAAATATTTTATAGGAAGTGGTTTTAACCGTTTGAATAAAAAAGGGAGCTAAATAAATTTAGCTCCCTTTTTTTTATATGCTATTTTGATATTAATCTCTACCACCAAAAACTTGAAGTCCCCAGTACACTAAAGTTGCCAATGAACCAATTGCAGCCACCAAATAGGTTCGTGCAGCCCATTTTAATGCATCTTCAGAACCTTTATATTCTTCCGGTGTAACTATATTTTTATTCTTCAACCATGCCAATGCTCTATTACTGGCATCATACTCTACAGGCAGCGTTACAAAACTGAACAAAGTTGCCATACCCATCATTACCAAACCGGCAACGGCTACCCAATACCCGAAGCCTAAACCTGCAGCGGCACCTAAAGCCAAGCCTCCAAAGACTACCCATTGTGCCATCCCAGATGTTACACTAACTATAGGTACCAATTTAGATCGCATACCTAACCACTCATATGCTTGTGCGTGTTGTACAGCATGACCAACTTCATGTGCAGCGACTGCAGCAGCCGAGGCATTTCTTTGATTATACACCCCTTCACTTAAGTTTACTGTTTTATTTCCTGGATTATAATGATCCGTAAGCATCCCTGGTGTAGAAATTACCTTTACATCTCTTATACCGTGATCCGCCAACATCTTTTCAGCAATCTCGGCACCACTCATTCCATTCTGCAAATGTACCTTGGAATAATGCTTGAACTTACTCTTTAATTTATTACTCACTAACCAGCTGACCAAAGCAATTGCCCCAAGCAGTATATAATATCCCATCATAATGTTTCAATTTTTAAATCGATTAAATATACTAAAGATTCCCACTTATTTAAGAATCTAGTTATCTAAAAGCAAAAACCCCGCCAAATTCCTTTCGGATATGGCGAGGCATATTTTACTGACAAAATGTACAGGTTAAGCAACTATCTCATCCCAACCAAAGGCTTCAATAATTTCTTGATATACCACATTTCCTTCTACTATATTTAATCCTTTCTTTAAAGATGCATCTTTTTCACATGCAGCTTCCCAACCTAAATTTGCCAATTTCAATGCATACGGCAACGTTACATTCGTTAATGCCATAGTTGACGTATAAGGTACCGCTCCCGGCATATTTGCTACCGAATAATGAACCACGTCGTCAATAATATAAATAGGGTCTTCATGTGTGGTAGGTTTGGTTGTTTCTACACATCCACCTTGATCCACGGCAACATCAACAATTACAGTTCCAGGTCTCATTTCTTTCAACATGTCTCTTGTAATCAAATTTGGTGCTTTAGCTCCTTTCAATAAAACACCTCCAATAATTAGATCATGTGTTTTTATAAGTCTTCTAATATTAAACTCATTTGAAAATTCAGTTACTACATGTGGCGGCATTACATCATTTGCATAACGTAAACGCTTCATGTTCACATCTAATATAGTTACGTGAGCCCCTAAACCTGCTGCCATTTTAGCAGCTTGTATACCCACAACACCGGCACCTAACACCAAAACTTTACCTGGAGCAACACCCGGCACACCACCTAAAAGAACGCCACGACCTTTTACAGGTTTCTCTAAATATTTAGCTCCTTGTTGTATAGCCATTCTTCCTGCAACTTCTGACATTGGCGTTAAAAGTGGCAAAGTACCTTCTTCATCTTCTACCGTTTCATACGCTATACAAATGGCTTTTTGCTTGATCATCGCCTTTGTTAAAGCTTCGCTCGATGCAAAGTGGAAATAAGTAAACAAAATTTGACCTTCCTGAATAAGATCATACTCTTCTTCAATAGGCTCTTTTACTTTTACAATCATTTCGCTCATGGCGTACACCTGACCGATGGTATCTAGAATTATAGCACCTGCCTGTTGATAATCTTGATTGAAAAAACCACTGCCTTCACCAGCGTCTGATTGAACATAGACTTTGTGGTTGTTCTTTACCAATTCGAAAACTCCGGCCGGTGTCATACCTACCCTGCTTTCATTGTTCTTAATTTCTTTTGGAATACCAACAATCATGATTTATCATTTTATTTTTCACTGCAAAATTGAAACTAATTATGCATATATCAAACATAAAATCGATAAAACGTAGGGGTCAATTGCCTTAAATATCAATACACAACCCCTATACCCCTATTTTTTATGGGGTGTATTCTTATTTGTGCTTAATTTTTAGGATAATCATAATAAAAAGGAGGATTGCCGTAACGAGATTTGCCATGATAATGGGTAAACTCTTCAATGAAAATCCGTAAATCGCCCACATTATAGCTCCCATCAATAAAATGGTGTACATCGTCAAAGAAATGTCTTTGGTAGATTTCTCTTTCCAGGTTTTATAAACTTGTGGCACAAATGCCCCTGTGGTAAAGGTTGCAGCAACTAAACCTAATATTTCAATACTGTCCATATTTTCTGATTTATCATCCCCGCAAATTATATCATATTTAAAGAGGCGATTTTCATCGCCTCTTCATTTTACCTGTATTCCAATATCTACCCTACAATATTAACTATTTTACCTGGTACAACTATTACCTTTTTAGGTGTACGCCCTGCCAATTGTTGTTGGGTTTTTTCATGAGCCATAACCGTTGCTTCTATTTCATCTTTAGTCAAGTCTAAAGATAATTGCATGGTAAACTTCATTTTTCCGTTGAAGGAAATAGGATATTCCTTATCACTCTCCTTTATATACTTTTCTTCAAATTTTGGGAAAACCGCGGTTGCAATAGAATCTGCATGACCCAATTTACTCCAAAGTTCTTCCGCAATATGTGGTGCGTATGGCGATACCAATATTGCCAATGGCTCCAACACTTTTCTACTTACACATTTTTGAGAAGAAAGTTCATTAACACAGATCATAAATGTAGATACCGATGTATTAAAACTAAAGTTCTCAATATCCTCCTCTACCTTTTTAATGGTCTTATGTAATGTTTTCCAAGATTCTTTAGATGGTTCCTCCTCAGAAACAACGAATGCGCCATCTGCACCAGTATGGTATTGACGCCACATTTTCTTTAAGAAACCATGTGCTCCAGTAATACCTGCCGTGTTCCAAGGTTTAGATTGCTCTAACGGACCTAAGAACATTTCATACAAACGAAGACTATCCGCCCCGTACTCCTCACAAATAGCATCAGGATTTACCACGTTGTATTTAGATTTGGACATTTTTTCGACTTCGCGACCTACAATGTATTTTTCATTGTCACCTCCCAATATCACTCTACCTGAATTTGAAAAGAAAATCGAGTTCTTATATTCACTTAACCAATTTTTAAACCCATCAATATCAAGTTCATCCGAACTATTCACAAGAGAAACATCAACATGTATTGGTAAAATCCTATTTCTATCTACATCAACTTTAACTAGGCTTGAACCAAAAATTCCAACCAATGTTGATTTAAGATCAATCTGAAAGTTCGCTAAAACATCATTATCAACCATGATGTTTTCATATAGATTTTTTGAAATAAATATTTTAGTATTAATTATTTCCTCGTCAGAAAGTAATCGGTCATTATTTGAATCAAATCCAGGAGTTATATCCACCCTATAAGCGAAAGCACTAGTCCCCGTAATCATTCCTTGATTAATAAGTTTCTTCGCAAATTCGTCTTTAGGCACTAAACCTTTATCAAACATGAACTTTTGCCAGAAACGAGAATACAACAAGTGACCTGTAGCATGCTCGCTACCACCTATATATAAATCTACATCTTGCCAGTAATCAATAGCATCTTTAGAAAATATCTCTTCATTATTATGCGGATCCATGTATCTATTAAAATACTGTGAACTACCTGCCCAACCTGGCATGGTATTCAATTCTAATGGAAATACAGTCGTATTATTTATCTCGCTATTATTTACAACTTTATTAGCCACAGTATCCCAAGCCCACACCTCAGCGTTACCTAATGGTGGTTCACCTGTTTCTGTTGGTAAGTATTTTTCAACTTCGGGCAACTCAATAGGTAAATGTGCCTTGTTAATCATTTGCGGCATTCCGTCTACATAATACACCGGGAAAGGTTCTCCCCAATATCTTTGGCGACTAAAAACAGCATCGCGTAAACGGTAATTTATTTTACCCTCTCCATGTCCTATTTTCTCCAATTCATAGATCGCTAGTTTCATAGCTTTCTTATACGGTAATCCGTTTAAGAAATCAGAGTTGGCAATAACCGTTTTTTCCTTGTCAGCAAAAGCTTCTTCAGAGATATCTACACCTTCAAATATGTTAGGGATATCTATATTAAAATGTTTTGCAAAATCATAATCGCGTTGATCACCACATGGCACGGACATTACAGCACCTGTACCATAACCCGCCAACACATAATCACCGATCCAAATAGGAATAGGTTCTTTTGTAAAAGGGTGCTCTGCATAAGCGCCTGTAAATGCACCAGAAATGGTTTTTACATCTGCCATACGATCACGCTCACTACGTTTTGCTGTTGCCTCAATATATGCTTCTACCTCAGCTTTCTGCTCTGCGGTAGTAATTTCACTTACTAATTCATGTTCTGGCGCCAAGGTCATAAACGACACTCCGAAAATGGTGTCGGGTCTTGTCGTAAATACTTCTATTTTTTCATCATGCCCCTTTACATTAAATACCGCCGAAGCTCCTTGGGAACGACCGATCCAATTGGTTTGTGAATCTTTTAACGGCTGTGGCCAATCTATTTTTGCCAAACCATCTAATAAACGCTGTGCATATGCAGAAATACGCATACTCCACTGGGTCATTTTTTTACGAACAACCGGGTGACCTCCACGTTCTGATACTCCGTTTACTATTTCGTCATTAGCCAATACCGTACCTAATGGCGGGCACCAGTTGACCTCGGTATCCGCCAAGTACGTTAATCTATATTGTAATAATATTTCTTGCTTTTTAACATCAGAAAAAGCATTCCAATCATCTGCGGAAAACGATATGATATCATCATCGCAAACGGCGTTTACATTAGCATTACCATCCGAAGAAAATTTAGAAATCAAGGTTTCTATATCTTCTGCCTTATCAGCATCTTTATTATACCAAGAATTGAAAATCTGAATGAATATCCACTGTGTCCATTTATAATATTCAGGACTAGAAGTACGCACCTCTCTGCTCCAATCAAAAGAAAAACCTAGTTGATCTAATTGTCTACGGTAGGTTTTTACGTTAGCTGCAGTAGTAACTGCAGGATGTTGACCTGTTTGAATAGCATATTGCTCTGCAGGCAAACCAAAAGAATCATATCCTTGCGGATGTAATACATTAAAACCTTTATGCCTTTTGTAGCGCGCATAAATATCACTGGCAATATACCCTAAAGGATGCCCAACATGGAGCCCCGCACCAGAAGGATAAGGAAACATATCCAGCACATAGAACTTTTCTTTTTCAGAACCGTTCTCTGCTTTAAATGTTTGGTTTTCTGCCCAGTATTCTTGCCATTTGGCTTCAATTTCGTTGAAATTGTATTGCATGATATTTACTTCTTTTCTGTAAGTCGCAAAAATAGGTTTATTCTGCTAAAGGGAAAAGTTTAAACCAATTGATAACTATAGACCTAAGCCAATATCAATTTACCACTATACAGCACCCAAAGCATTGAAGCCAATGCCGATATGTTAATAAGGTAACCAAACAATTTCATCTGTGGCAGCGTATACGCCTTACCTTTGAAAATCACAAAAATATCTAAGACCATAAACGCTGAGAAAAGACCAAGAAAAGAAGCCAAAACGATGTCTTGAAACCAGTACCAAACCAAAACAGATTCGCACACCAAAATCAAAAGCATCAACAATTTTGAGTTTTTACGCCCTACCAAAGTTGCGGTGGTTCTTTTTCCCGAAGCCAAATCTGGTTCTATATCCATTATTTCACCAGCAATATGTGCCTGAAATGCAAACAATGATAAATACACCAATGTCTGCCATGGTAGCGTTTCTAAATTATTGAGCTCTGTTGAGAAGAATACGGTAACCACATACCCAACCTGTATCAATATTTCAAAAGGTGGTCTTTCTTTTATTCTAAACGGCTTAAAATTATAGAGAATGTTTACGACTACCATAAACAACAACAGTAAGAACATTTTAAATCCGGATATAAAGGTAAACGCAATTACAAATACCGTTGTGAGTATGGTAATTTTAGTTAACACACCTTTAAGTTGCGACTTTGAAGCCTTTGCTCCAAACAGAAAATTTCCTTTTCTATCATTTACCGCATCTGCATTAACATCATTGAAATCATTTAGACCGTAGACCAAATAATTTAAGGGAAAGGTGACAAAAAATAGTCCGAGCCAAAAATTAAAAGACTGCCAGTAATCAACCTGATTGGCAAAAGGAACTAAATAAATCCAAATAGTAGGAAACCAAAGTCCGGGTCTGGATATTTTTAAATCCAATAAATTCAACATACAATAGGAATAAGTTCTCATTATCGTAAAAATACCATTCTTAGCACCGTAACATGATCAAAGCTAAACTATAACTATCTATCTTTTTAAAAAGTATATCTTTAACCTTAGATTATGAGGTGCCCCAAACTTTTTTTACTCTCAATAGTACTCACCTGCTGTAGCATAGCTACACTGCAGGCACAACTTGGATTTTGCGGTGGAAATTCTGGTGACCCCATTTTTACTGAAGATTTTGGGTCTGGCACCACCGACGGACCGGCGCTACCAGCCGGTACCACTTCATATCAATTTACTACGGGCACACCCAATGATGGCGATTATACCATATCTAGCACTACAAACTATTTTGATTGGCTATCCCTACAAGATCATACCCCAGATGATACCAACGGAAAACTCTTTATCGTCAATGCCAGCTTTACCGCCGGAGAATTCTACCAACGTCAAGTAACAGGTTTGTGTGAAAATACCACTTATGAATTTTCTTCATGGTTAATAAATTTACAACCCGCAGGTAGTTGTGAAGGTAATAGTATACCCGTAAATGTACGTTTTCAAATATGGGACCAGACCGACACCAATATGCTTGCCCAGGGCGATACCGGAAGCATTCCGGATACAGGCACTTTAGAATGGGAACAATACGCTTTAGTTTTCAAAACCGAACCAGGACAAACATCGGTCATTCTTAAAATGAGAAACAACAGTAATGGAGGGTGCGGAAACGATTTGGCCATAGACGATATCCTATTTCGATCTTGCGGTGATAATGTCACTATTTCCACTGCAGCTAATGAAGCTAGCTTGGTTGTTTGTGAAGATCAAGCCGGAGTATCCAGAACGCTTACCGCAACACCAGATTCTTCTGTTTTTAGTTCTCATGCATACCAATGGCAACAAAGCACGGATCAACAAACGTGGACAGATATACCCGGTGAAAACAGTGCTATTTTAAATACACCATCAGTAACCACTACTACTTACTTTAGAACAAAAATAGCAGAGGATATTGTTAATGTAAATAATGATTTATGCAATGTAGTTTCCGATGTTTTCGATATTACCGTATTACCCATTCCGCCGGCACCAACCAGTAATGGCGATGTTGAAATTTGCGAAGGTGAAGTAGGAATTTTATCAGTGAACACACCATCGGCATATTCCATAAATTGGTATGATGCCCCTATTGGCGGAAACTTAATTTTATCTGATAATCGGAATTTAGAAATTGGTCTTGCCGGAACGTTTTATGCCGAAGCAAATGCAACAGAAATTGAATGTGCATCTACCACAAGAACGGCAGTTACGCTTACGGTTAACCCTTTACCTGTAGTGCCTGCCAACGCTAATGCTTTTCTATGTGAAGATTCATTTATTACCTTAGATGCCGATGTGGAAAATGTTACCTACCAATGGTCTACTGGCGCAACAACACAACGTATAGATGTTACCGAATCTGGTGAATACGATGTTATAGTCACCAACACAAATGGATGCTCAGCTACACGAAGCTTTACGGTTGAACAGATAGATTTACCACGAATTGATACTATTAGTTCTGACGGACCATCAATAGTAGTTTCGACTTCAAACAATGGAAATTTTGAATACTCTTTAGACGGAATTACATTTCAACCCAGTAACGTTTTTGAGACAGCTGACGGAGGATTATATACTATTTACGTACGAGATAATACAGATTGCGGGGTGGTCACCGAAGAGTTTTATCATTTGGTCATTCAAAAATTCTTTACTCCGAACGGAGATACTATAAATGATTTATTTCAACCAGACGGATTAGCGATTTTTAATACGGTTACCATTTCAATTTTTGATCGCTACGGGAAGCTTCTAAAATTCGGGAATGCAAATTCTACGTCTTGGGACGGTACTTTTCAAGGTGAACGAATGCCAGAGGATGATTATTGGTACCTTATTGAGGCTGACTCGGAGCAATTTAAGGGTCACTTTAGCTTAAAACGTTAAGGCTTTATTTTTTTAAGCCCCGTTTAACAATACTTTGCTATTTTTACTGCACTTTTAAGTACTATGGCAAACTCCTTCGAAAATTATCAAAGACGTAAACTTATCTCCTCCTATTTTTCAGTGGTGCTAAGTATTGCATTAGTCTTATTTCTACTGGGCATTTTAGGTTTACTGGTTTTGAACACTAAAAAAATGGCAGATCGTTCCAAAGAACAGATTACCATTTCTGTCTTTTTAAAAGAAAACACCAAAGAAATTGAAGTTGAACAGCTTCAAAAGACTTTGGCTATGTCTGAATACACTAAATCTTCTACTTATGTATCCAAAGAAGAAGCAGCCAAGCAACACAGTGAAGATATTGGCGAAGATTTTGTTGATTATTTAGGGTACAATCCGCTTAAAAATTCCATAGACGTAAAACTAAACGCCGATTTTGTTACTGCTGAAAAAGTTGAAGAAATTGCCGACACCCTCTCAGAAAAAACCTTCGTAGACGAGGTTAGCTATGATAGAGTTCTGGTAAGCATGGTCGCCAAGAGCGTAGAACAAATAGGATTTTGGATTTTGGTTGCCAGTGCCATATTTACTTTTATTGCCGTGTTATTGATCAATAGCTCTATTCGTTTATCTATTTATTCTAAACGATTTATCATTAAAACCATGCAAATGGTTGGGGCTACAAAGACCTTTATCAGGAGACCATTTATATGGCAAAATATTAAACTTGGTATGATCGGGGCTGCAATAGCTTTATTGGCTATTGGCGGTGTTGTATATTATGTAAATACTAATTTTCAAGATTTAGGGTTATTTGATGAACCTTATATTTTGGTTATTTTATTTGTTAGCGTTTTTCTATTGGGAATACTTATTTCGTTCATTAGCACCTATTTCGCTACCCAACGCTTCTTAAATCTTAGAACGGACGAATTATATTATTAAATTTGCGGCATGAGTAAAAACAACAAAGTGGAACAGCATTCTAAACAAGAATTTATTTTTCAGAAGAAAAATTACATGTTCATGTTTATTGGTCTTGCCTGTATTGCAATAGGTTTTATCTTAATGAGCGGTGGTGGTAGTGACGACCCCAACGTTTTTAATCCTGAAATCTATAATTTTAGAAGAATAAGACTTGCACCAACTTTAGTGCTTATTGGTTTAGGTATTGAAATTTATGCCATTTTATTGAACCCACACAAAAAGAAAGATTAATTGGATACTTTAGACGCTATTATTCTCGGTATTATTCAAGGATTAACCGAGTTTTTACCTGTTTCATCAAGTGGACATTTAGAATTGGGTAAAGCCATTTTAGGAGACAACTCTGTACAAGAAGAAAGTTTATTATTTACCGTAGTACTTCACTTTGCTACTGCGTTGAGTACCATTGTTGTTTTTAGAAAAGATATTTGGGAAATTTTAAGCGGTTTGTTTCAGTTTAAATGGAACGAAGAAAGTCAGTTTTCCGTAAAAATTATAATCTCAATGTTACCGGCCGTATTTGTAGGCTTATTTTTCGAAGAACAGTTAGAAGCATTTTTTGGAGGCAACATTAGATTCGTTGGTTTCATGTTGATCATTACTGCAGTACTTTTATATTTTGCCGACAAAGCTAAAGACACCGATAAAAAAGTAAGTTTCGTTAATGCCTTTATTGTAGGTATTTCTCAAGCAATTGCTATGCTACCAGGAATTTCACGTAGTGGAGCTACAATTTCTACCTCTGTGCTGTTAGGTGTAGATAAATCAAAAGCTGCAAGATTTTCTTTCTTAATGGTCGTTCCCCTAATTTTCGGTAAAATTGCCAAAGACCTAATGAGCGGAGATTTAACTTTTGACGGAGAGAATAATGTAGCTATGGGTGCCGGTTTTATTGCTGCCTTTGTTGCCGGTCTTGCCGCTTGTACCTGGATGATAAAATTGGTACGCAAAAGCAAGCTATCTTATTTTGCCATCTACTGTCTTGTTGTAGGATTGATAGCCGTTATATACGGATTCACTAATCCGTAGTTCTAAAAAACACCCAAATTCATGAAAGATTTGACCAAAGAAGACTATTTAAACGGTCAGGTATTATTGATTGACAAACCACTAGAATGGTCCTCTTTTCAGGCGGTCAATAAATTGAAATGGGCTATTAGAAAGAAATTCAGTTTAAAGAAGTTTAAAATAGGACATGCGGGTACATTAGACCCACTAGCTACGGGACTTCTAATTATTTGCACTGGAAAATTCACTAAGAAAATCACGGAATACCAAGGGCAGGAAAAAGAATATACAGGTGTTTTCACCTTAGGGGCAACTACGCCTTCGTATGACCTTGAAACAGAAATAAACGAAACCTTCAGCACAGATCATATTACACCAGAACTTATAACCACCACCACCAATGAATTCATAGGTGACATAGAACAAGCGCCACCTGTATTTTCAGCGCTTAAAAAAGATGGAAAACGGTTGTATGAATTGGCACGGGAAGGCAAAACAGTAGATATACCAAAGCGCAAAGTTAATGTAAGCGCTTTTGAAATTACAGCTGTTGAAGGATTGAATGTTCACTTTAGAATTGCATGTAGTAAAGGAACTTACATAAGGTCTATGGCACATGATTTTGGTAAAGCACTTAAATCTGGAGCGCATTTAACAGCATTAAGAAGAACCAAAATAGGTGATTTTAACGTAGATAATGCGCAAGACCCTTTGGTTTTTGCCGATATCTTGTTAGATACAGAAGAAAGCAGGTAACAAACAATTGATTACCATTTATCGATCTTCTAAAATATTTTGGTATTATTAAGGTTATATACCCATGAATCTGAACAGAAAACAATTATCATTACTTGCCACTGTCTTTAGCATGTCTATTGTAGTGTTGGTATTGTATAATATTCAGTTTGGTGGTCAAGAAGAATCTAAAGAAGATTATGTTGTTGAAATGGTTATGGATCCTGAGGTTCTAGAAGAAATCTTAAAAGAGGAAGAACCACAAGAGGAACAAGTAGAATCTGACCCTATTAAAAGTCATTTAGCCTTTAACGAAACTGCAAAGCCCAGTTATGGCAATCCAGAACCACTACAAACACTAGAGGAGTTAATGGCAGAGCGCAATGAAATGAGCGATGGCGACCCAACAGAAAATATGATTTCTGATGACGGTTATTCTGCAAGAGTTAAAGCTTTAGCAAAAAAACGAGAAGAGAAAAAACAACTTCTAGGAGAAAAGGAGGCTCAAAAGAAAGAATTCACCAATAACCTGGCTGCAAGGAGAACCTCTGTTTCTTACTCTTTAGTTGACAGAAACAACTATAAGTTACCACCACCAATATACACGTGTATAGAAGGCGGTAAAGTGGTCATCAATATTGAGGTAAATGCTTTAGGTTATGTTACCGAAGCAGACTATAATGCCAAAAGCTCAGGTACTTCTAATGGTTGCCTTGTTGATAACGCCATCAAATATGCGCTAAAAGCAAGATTTAATTCTTCTACCAAAGATTCTCAAAAAGGAACGATTACTTATTTATTTCAAGGGAAGTAATCTAATACAAGTTAAAAAGCCCTGTTTTTATACCAGACTATCCAGCGACTGAAGTAAGTCTTCTAAAATACTTTGACCTTTATCTTTATTATAAAACATTTGAAGATCCTGTTTAAACTCAGGGGTCAACTTACCATGTTCTTTCTTATAATCTTCAACCAATTTTGTTGCTTTTGCCGATCTTGGTCCCCAAGTGAAAACCACTGAACTATTATCTTCTTCAACAGCAATTAATTTAGGAATAGACCTGCCTCCGTTAGTTAAAAACTGATCCATCACCTCTAAATTATCATCGCGAAGAATAATAGATAAAGAAATATTAGGGTTAAGCTCTGCAATCTTGTTCATAACAGGTAATGCAGGTGAAGCATCACCACACCAACTTTCAGACAATACCAACCATGAAATTTTCTTGTCTATAGATTTAATTTTAGCCACAGCTTCATCACTAAACTTTAAGGTTTTATCCCATCTACGCATACGGCTATTGTTTAACTGCGTGTATTGTGTTAAAGCTTCTGACTGTTCAGGACCACTTGCTTCTCCTTTTTCAGCTAAATCAGCCACCAAAACCCTGTATTCAGCATAACTAAAACCGGTTTGCAATCCCTTTTTTATTAAATCATCTATCACTAATTCCATGCGCTTACTATTTTACAATCTCTAATTGAACGATTTAGTAGGAATAAAAGTACAATGCTTACAAATTTTCAGGATTCACCGCTAGACTATTAAATAGCTTAGCCTTTGCCGTAAAATATTTGTTTTCCACTTGGTTTTGCTTCAACACAGCATCTATCAATTTACTTTCCCTAGAATTGATCAAGAAAAGTGAGCTTTCGCCAAAACTGAATTTTCGTTCTTCAGCAGCCAACAGCGCTTCATAACTAGACACAATATCATCTATAAGAACATTCTGATTCTGAAAGGAATCTAACTCGTTATAAATAGCAGTTATTTTATTCTGAATCTGTACCTCAGCATTATCAAGCTCAAACTGGGCATCTTTTAACTTCAGTTTTGCCAACTTTAAATCGCCACGCTCTTTTCTTAAAAATAAGGGGAGTTCAAAATTTAGTCCAGCTTTATAATTTTGTGTTTCAAATGAGTTTAAATATTTTGGCTCATCTGTAATGAACTTATACTCGACATCTATTCTAGGTAAAAGCTTATTCGTTTTTAAACGCTTATCAACTAATAAACCATCAATTTTATAGCCTAGTGATTTTAGCTTTGGATGATTCTCTAACACAAAACTATCCAAAGGTTTTCCTAAGATTTCCAGAGCTTGATCAATTTCAGCATCTAAAGAAGTGTCCGGAACTACCTGGGGCTGTAATTCCATAGGAATGTTTTCACCCATCCACAGGTAATTAGAAAGTTCTAATCTGGCATTACGCAAAACCACATTGGCCTGCTCTTTTTCTAACGCCCTGTTCTGAACCGCAATCTTTGCCTCAACAGTATCTATGGCGGCAATTTCACCTGCTTGTGCGCTACGGTTAACACCTTTTAGCCTTACTTTGGCATTCAATAAAAAATCATTGAACAACAAACTATTTCTATACGCTTGCAACCAATTAAAATATGCCAATGAGGCATCGAACAATATTTGATTGACCAATAAATCTCTATCTGCCTTAGATTGCTCCCTAAAAAATTTTGCTTTTTTAACGGTAGCCATTCTTTCATTTATCCAAGAGCCACGACCTAAAGAAAGAGCCACTCCAGCACTATACAAACCGTCATCTGGCACGTTTCTTTCCGCATTTAAATACTCGCCAGAATATTGCTCAAATTCACCCTTTAATTCAATACCGTACCAAGTAGGCACTTTAAATGTAGAATTCAATAAATCATAATACTCCGATCCTTTAAATTCTTTTGTAGCATAATCTACCGCAATTTTAGGATCAAAACCACCACGTGCCTTCATCAGATTTGCCTGACCAACGCTCATCACCATTTCTGCCTGTTTGGCCACCGGGTGATACTTTTTAACGTAACCCAAATATTCCCTGAAATTTAGCTGTACAGAGTCTACAGTTTGGGCACTCACCATCAACCCAAATAATAGATAGAAAAAGATAATAATTCTTTTCATTCTTATTTTTTTACAGGTTTATCTTGAGCCCCTTCTGGCTGATAGTAATTAGCAGGAAAACCATTAAGTTGACGCCATAGTTCATACCAGATTGGCACATCTTCTAAAAGGGCTATGGTATTTGCGCCAGAACCAACACGTAAAGCCTCTGGCCATGCTTGATCCTCTTTATCAGGTGATAGCAATATTCTGTATTTTCCATTAGGGTTTATAAAGGTTTCTATAGCCACTACTTTACCCGCATACGTACCGTAAGATGCATTTGGCCAACCACTAAACACAATTGCAGGCCAACCATCAAACTGTATTCGTACGCTTTCCCCTAAATGGATCAAAGGTAAATCTATAGGATCCACAAACGTTTCAACTGCCATATCGTAATCAGCAGGCATAATACCTACTAACGGGGCTCCTTCTTTAAAAGTTTCACCTATACCTGCCGTAAGCACTTTATTGATGTAACCGTTTTGTGGCGCCCGAATATAACGAAGCTGGCTTCGCATTTGGTAATTTGTATAATCGTTCTCTAATTTACTAACCTGTGCCTCTGAATCAAATTGATTGGACATTGCGGTAAACTTATCGCTCTGCGCCTTTGAAATCTTATCTGTATACGAAGCCTGCACCCTATTGATTTCAACTTCAGCATTTATAATCTCATTCTTAGCAGCCAATAATTTGTTTTCTTGAGAGAGTAATTTTGCTTGTGTCTCTTGAAGCTTTAAACGTTTTGCCTCAACATCTGTCACCGCCTTTAAACCTTCGCTTTGTAACTGAGCGGTACGCTCGTATTGACGCTCTGCAATTTGAATATTTGTCTTGGCAGCCTCAAAATCTATACTATCACTTTGTGCCTTTAGTTTTGCCTGCATCAATTTATTTTTGGCTTGCTCTAACTTTAATCGTCTTTCATTGAATAAGGCCGCTACTTGATTATCTAAAGATTTTACCTTATCCTCATAAGAGGTTACAGAAGATGATTTTGACTTTAATTGCTGCCCTGTTCTTTCTACCAAATCTGGATCAAAATACTCTGATTTTACTTCAGATATAAATAGTATGGTGTCTCCCTTTTTAACATAATCACCCTCTTGTACATACCATTCTTCTATTCTACCCGGAATTTGAGATTGAATAGTTTGTGGTCTTTGACCCGGAGTAAGTGTGGTTAAAAAGCCTCTTGCGTTAATAGTCTGTGTCCATGGTAAAAACAATACGATAACCCCTACTGCTGCAAATGCAAATAGAAATCTATTAAAATGTTTGTAATGCCTTTGGTGGCTTACTTTTTGAACCGACTTAAACCGCTCAATTGAAACCTTTTGATTTAGTTTGTTATGAGATATATTAAGCATCTTTTCCTGCGATTTCGTTAATAATCTGTCCTTTTTCCATGGTTATGATTCGTGAACATTTTTTAATCCACTTATCATTTTCACTTACTACCAATAATGCCCAACCATTTGATGGATCACTTAAAAAACTTAGAATCCTATCTGCCTCTTCATTATTGAATTGATCTAATGGGTCTTTTAAGATTAAAAGTGTTGGCTTACGTACAATGCTTCTTGCAAGAACTATCTTTTTAGAAACCGTATAAGGAATTTGTTTTCCTTCTGGATAGAGAACCGTATTGAGTCCGTCTGGTTGTTGCTTAACAAAATCTGTAAGTCCTACTTTATCTAACGCCCAATAGACCTGCTCATTTGTAGTTTCTTTATCTCCAAAAGTGATGTTGTGCAGAATAGTCCCCTCAAAAGGTGATTCTTCTGGCAGAGATTGACCAAGGTGAGAACGGTAATAATTTAAATTCATCCCTTTTAGAGAGACTCCGTTTACATAAACTCCTCCACTATCAGGTTGAATGATGCCTGCAATAAGCCTCAACAAAGTATTCTTACCAGACCCACTATTCCCTCTTAAAAGAATAGTACATTTAGGGGATATGGTCAAACTTAAATTAGAAATAATCTTTCTTTTTGGATCAGGCACACTATAAGAGATATTACTTAATTCTACAGTAAATGCCTGGTTTTCAATAAACGGTTTTTCTCCTTCTTGAATTTCTAATTCCTTATCTACCACTTGTCCCATTTTCTCTAACGATGTCAATAGATCATAAAATGTCTCTAGACCAACAATTAGTTTCTCTACAGAATTAATCACCAAAAGAATGATAATCTCGGCCGCTACAAATTGCCCAATATTCATTTCTTGATTCAGCACCAACAAACCACCAATTAGTAGAAGCCCGGCCGTTACCAAAACTTTAAAGCCAATCATTTGAATGAACTGCAATACAATTACTCTAAAATGACTTTCTCGTGCATTCAAATACTCAACCACTAAAGTGTCGTTCTTATCTAAAGCGTGAGAAGTTTTACCCGACAATTTGAAACTTACGATTGAACGTGCAATCTCTTGTAACCAGTGCGCTACCTTATATTTACTCTTAGACTCATCTAAACTGGTATCTAAACCACGTTGGGCCGTAAACTTAAATACCACATAAATTAATAGGAGCAAAAGCATACCGTAAACAATGAAAAATGGGTGATAAAAAGATAATAGCAATAACCCAAAAACAATCTGTAATAGTGCTGCAGGGAAATCTATTAAAACCTTTGATAATGATTTCTGAATGGTCAAAGTATCAAAAAACCTATTCGCCAATTCTGGAGGATAGTAATTATGAAGTTCACTCATTTTAATCTTTGGGAAACGATAAGCAAACTCAAACGAAGCCCTGGTAAATATCTTTTGCTGTACGTTTTCAATAATTCGTATTTGCATTAGTTGCAAAATACCAACAAAAGCTACACCGATGGTTACCCCTATTACCAATACAATCCATGATGTACTTATCTGAGCACCCTGCATTAAATTGATAATCGCCTGTATACCAAGTGGCAACGAAAGGTTGACTACACCTGCAAAAATGGCATAGTAAAACACCTGAAATATATCTTTCTTGTCTAATTTTAAAAGACCCAGAAAACGTTGCCAGGCGGTTAGTATATTTTTATTCATCTATGTTGCTATTTAGGGTGTTAAACACAAGGTGTGTCAAATACTGTGTTGGCGTTATTTTATTGGTACAATCTGTTAGTGACGGAAAATGTTCTTTTAAATAATGCTGATGTAAACCGTTTTCTAATATGGTACTTGCTAAACTAGTAGGGTATTCATAGGTAGCATCTACATCTGTAATCATTTCTGCCAACCTGCCTACCAATCTCTTATAAATTGCATAGAACCCTTCCTTGTTCTCTGCATCAACCTCTTTGGTCAAATAAGATTTTGAATATTCGTTTATGACAATATTGTTCAATAATATTTCATTGATATGAGAGAAATCCGAATCTTCTTTAGTTGTCTTAGTCATAATGAATATGGCTTTTAATAACTTCTCTTTAGGATTTTTAATATTATTGGTAGCAAAAACCAATTGATACTCCATCCAACCCCAATACCACGATGTTAGATATAACAATAACTTGTGTTTGTTTTCAAAATAACGATAAATAGAGCTTTCATTAGAGCCTATTTGAACACCAAGCTTCTTAAAGGTAAAACTTTCAAAGCCTATATCATTAATCAATTGAATACTAAATTCAATAATCTTTTTACCAAGCCCAGAAGACTCTGGATCTTTCATGTAAAGCTTCTCATTGATTCTTATTTGAACCCCTTGTAATAGCTTATCCATACTATTTTTAATTAAGTCGATTGCAAATATAATAGTATTACTATCACATCTTAATAGTTTAACATTTTATAAAGAAACTTAAACGATATATTTTTAACTCAAAAAAAAATGAAATCTCAAACAGCAAGCGTTAACATACCTATAGAACAGGTAAACCAAGTAATGTTCTTATCATTTTCTATACATTTACATTCTTAATTATAGTGACTATGGAACCTAATAGATGTGGTTGGTGCAAGGGCGATACGCTTTACGAAGCTTATCATGATCAAGAATGGGGAGTTCCCGTTAAGGATGACAGTCTACTTTTTGAATTTTTAGTATTAGAAACCTTTCAAGCTGGGCTAAGTTGGATTACCATTTTAAAAAGAAGAGAGAATTTTAGAGTTGCCTTTGACCATTTTGATTACAAGAAAATTGGCAAATACCCTGAAACTAAAATCATGTCTTTACTGCAAGATGAAGGAATTATCAGAAACAAATTAAAAGTTCGTGCTACGGTTACCAATGCAATAGCATATCAAGAAATTCAAAAAGAGTTTGGCAGTTTTAGCAGTTATATTTGGAAATTTGTGGACAACGAACCTATTAAGAATGCAGTAGTAAATTACAAAGAGGCTCCAGCAAATACACCTATATCTGATGCTATTAGCAAAGATTTAAAAAAACGCGGATTTAAATTTGTAGGGAGCACAATCATTTATGCATTCATGCAGGCCACTGGTATGGTAAACGATCATCAAGTAGATTGTTTTAGATACAATCAAGTATAGTATGAATCAATTACAAATATTATGAAAAATCATTTTATAAAAATAACTTTAATCGCTTGCCTATTCTGTTTTCAGTTTGGTCATTCTCAATACAAATACGAGAGGGAACATCGTATTCTTAAATCTCAGTTTCCTGCTTTGGCAATAGCGACCATTGATGAAAATGTAGCAGATTTTAAGCGTATTAAATTCTACAAAGAGACAGATAGTACTAAAATAAGTTATGAGGCAAAATTTAAAAAAGACAAGCTTTGGTACAGTATAGAATTTAATGAAGAAGGCACATTAGAAGATATAGAAATACTTATTAAATCTACAGATATACCCAATGATACCTATGACAAAATAGTAGGTTATTTGAACAATAATTTCACTAAATATAAAATTAAGAGGCTTCAACAACAATATCCTTCAAATAATGAAAATGCAGAAAAAATTTTTAAAAATGCATTTCAAAATCTTATTCTACCTGCTAACAATTATGAAATAGTTGTTGTTGGCAAAAAAGATGAAGGCTATTTAGATTATGAAATTCTATTTGATGCTGATGGAAATTTTAAAAATATAAGAACTTCTCTTCCTCCAAATTATGATCACGTACTGTATTAAAGTTCGGTTCATTATAGTCCTACTATTGTTGGGCACCCACTATGCTCGTTCACAAAATAATACGACTGCCTATTGGGAACCTGAAGTTGCTTTAAACTATAGGGTAACCCCTTTGTTAAAGCAAAATTTTTCATTATCAAATAGAAATTATACGTATCATAACAACAAAGCACAGCTAAACATACGGCAAATAGAGATTGCTCATTTTTCTTCTTTGACCATAGACCCTTATAAGAGTATAGGTCTAGGTGTTCAATATAGATTTAGAGAAGCTTTTGAAAATAATAAGGAAAATGAACTTAGGTTAACCCAACAATTCAATATCACCAAAAAAGTAAATAGTGCTCGTTTTGGAAACCGCTTTAGAATAGAGCAACGCATTCAACCTTCAAATCTTGTGCATCGTTTTAGATATCGTTTTGCAATAGATTTTCCATTAAAAGGTTTAAAAATGGATATTGGTGAACCTTATTTAGTGGCTACTACAGAATCTTTACTGAGTGTAGGCAAAAGTATAAGACCAATGTATGACCAACGACTAACCTCACAAATTGGATGGTCTATCTCGCAACACCTAAAAGCGCAATTAGGGGTGCAGTTTAGAATGGAAAATTATACAGAAAGCACAGAGCACGTTTTCTTTTTCTTGAACAGTCTGGTCATATCAATCTAAAAACTTCATGAATTCTTTTCTCGAAATTTCGTGAGCACCCATACTCTCTAAATGGTCTGTATGTAATTGGCAATCTATAACCTTATACTCTTTAGCCTGTAATTCTTCCGCTAGCTTAATAAACGCAAATTTAGATGCATTTGATGTTAAGCTAAACATACTTTCACCGCAAAATACATTACCTAGATCAACTCCATATAAACCACCTACCAAAGTATCGTCTTCCCACACTTCATATGATTTTGCAATACCTCTTTCATGTAATTCTATGTATGCATTTTTCATATCCTGAGTAATCCAAGTACCTTCTTGACCTTCACGAGGTACAGATGAACAATATTCTAGCACTTTTCTAAAACACGTATTTTTTGTTAATCGAAACTGATTGTTACGAATAACCTTTCTCATGCTTTTTGAGATTTTTATTTGATCGGGATAAAGTATCATTCTAGGATCAGGACTCCACCATAAAATTATAGAATCATTATCAAACCACGGAAATATGCCGTTTTGGTATGCTAATAGCAATCGTTCTGGAGACAGATCACCACCAACCGCCAACAAGCCTTCTACATTGGCACTCTCTACTGATGGAAAAATAAGTTCATCGGTCAAAAAATACATGACTGGTTGAGGCTTTTTAATTTTCGTTTAAAATAAATAAAGGTCATAAAACAAAAAAACTTGTTTAACTATTTAAAGCTAAACAAGTTTATTATTATAAAGACTTATCGTCTTAGATAACTATTTACAATTCTTAGAAAGGAAGATCATCATGATCCTCTTCGTTTAAATTATCTGCAGGCTCAAAAGCTTCCATTGGTGCAACCGGTGGCATACCTGCTGCTGGAGCTCCTTGCGATGCACCTTCTATTCTCCACCCTTGTATAGAGTTAAAATACTTTACCTGACCTTGAGGATTTGTCCACTCTCTTCCTCTTAAGTTAATACTAACTTTTACATCTTGCCCTACTCCGTAGCTGTTCAATAAATCACATTTATCTTGAACAAACTCTATCATTATATGTTGTGGATACTGCTCATCTGTAGTAACTACTAATTCTCTTTTTCTAAAGCCATTAGACCCAAAAGTTTGGGTTTCTCCTATCAATTTTATTTTACCTTCTATTTCCATCTTGAACTCTTTTTACAATAGAGTTCAAAAATACATAAAATGATGTTGTTATAAAACACGGTACAACGATTACAACACAACAATTATTCACAATTAGGGTTATCTTTAGTATTAGATAACTATTGGATGAACTTTATTCCTAAAAACAAAATTTCCAACATTTTTCTATTGATAGGCTCGTTTGTGGTAGTGAGTCTGATCTTATGGAATACCAATAGCTTTTTTAAACAATTTAAAGAAGAAGAACGCCTTAAAATGGAGATTTGGGCAACCGCTCAATCAGAGTTTCTACAATCTTCTGAAACCGTAGATTTAGGTAGCTTACACTTAAAGGTTTTTCAAAACAATACCTCTACCCCAATGATTCTTATTAATAAGGATAAGTCTATTAGGGTAAATAATTTTCCGCCGAACAAGTCTAAAGACTCTGTTTATATACAAAGCCAACTCAGAAAATTTAAGGACGAAAACACACCTATATCTATTGATCAACAAGGTGAGCATTTAGCGACTTTATATTACGGTAATTCTGATGTATTAACCAAGTTGAAATTTTATCCGATAGCGCTGCTTCTTATTATTTTCCTTTTTGCTGCAGTTATCTATTTTCTGTTCAAAACCAATAAAGCCTCTGAACAAAATAAATTATGGGCAGGTATGGCCAAAGAAACCGCACACCAAATAGGTACACCACTCTCTTCTCTTTTAGGCTGGAACGAACTTTTGAAATCTGAAGCGATCAACCCTAGTATTACCAAAGAAATAGAAAAGGATATTGACAGATTACAAACTATTACAGAACGTTTTTCTAAAATTGGTTCGTTACCTAAACTTGTTGAAAGTGATATTGTAAAAGAAACACAAGATGCATTTGAATACTTAAAGCGTAGAAGCTCTAAACTCATACATTTTTCTTTTAGTACAAAAATTGACCACCTACCAGTTATGCTAAACAGTTCTTTATACAATTGGACGATAGAAAACTTGGTCAAAAACGGAATTGATGCCATGAGAGGCAAAGGTAGTATTGCCATAGAAATAGTTCAAGACAACAAATTTGTCAACATTTTAATAGCCGATACCGGGCACGGTATTTCTAAAAGCAACTATAATAGTATCTTTACACCCGGCTTTACCTCAAAAAAAAGAGGCTGGGGCCTAGGTCTTTCTTTAGTTAAGCGAATTGTGGAGGAATATCACGATGGAAAAATAAAGGTGTTATCATCTGGCAAAGAAGGAACTATAATGCAAATTTCTTTAAAAGTGTTTCACTAATTATGGCGAAGGAAAAATTAGAAGTTATTAAGGAAGCCAAACTGACGAATAACTGCCCTGAGTGTTTTAATCAAGATTTAAACCTTACTTTTTATCAAAAACATACTTACGGGAGCTTCTTTCATAAAATTACAGGTGAATTAAGCAATAAATTGGTCTGTAATACCTGCCATTCTACAATTTACCCTATTACCTGGACAGATGATATTGAACGCATGTTCAATTACTATCAAAAAACCGCAATACCTACTAAAAAATCATCTAAACCAACACTACTTTTCTATAGCCTTATTTTGGTTCTAATTGCTTTGGTAGCCGGTGCAGTATACTTATTTATTTCTGGAGCTACTCAACTCTAGAACCAATTGATTCGGCTAGTTCAATAAACTCTTCACTACTTAATTTTACCTTATGTTGAAAAGTTGCATCTTTCATTTCGTTTAACGGGATTAAATGAACATGAACATGTGGTACTTCTAAACCGATGACCGACATACCTACACGTTTACAATCAACTGTTTTTTCTAAAGCTAAACCTACTTTTCTAGAAAAGGACATTAACCCCAAATAGGTTTCTTCATCCAAATCTAAAATCTTGTTTACCTCTTTTTTAGGTATACAAAGCGTATGTCCTTTTGCATTGGGATTGATGTCTAAAAAAGCCAAGAAGTTTTCATTTTCAGCTACTTTATAACATGGAATTTCACCATTAATGATTTTCGTAAAAATTGTCGGCATAGTAATTCGTATTTAACGGTAATAAAAAAATCCTACCCTTATAAAAAGGATAGGATTAAATATAGTTATTTAAAAATTTTAAGCTCTTGTAATTTCAAGAATTTCAAATTTAATAGCTCCGCTTGGCACAACTATTTCAGCAGTATCACCAACCTTTTTACCTAAAAGACCTTTACCTATTGGCGAATTCACAGAGATTTTACCTGTTTTTAAATCTGCCTCACTTTCAGCGACCAATTTATAAGACATTTCCATGCCGTTATTTTGATTTTTAAGCTTTACCGTAGAAAGCACCAACACCTTTGAAGTGTCTAATTGAGACTCGTCAATTAAACGTGCATTTGCTACTGTATTTTCCATCTTTGAAATTTTCATCTCTAAGAGTCCCTGTGCTTCTTTTGCGGCATCATATTCAGCATTTTCTGACAAATCTCCTTTGTCTCTTGCTTCTGCGATTGCTTGAGACGCTTTTGGACGCTCCACATCACGTAAATGATTTAGTTCTGCTTTAAGATTCTTTAACCCCTCTGCAGTATAGTATGATATATTACTCATAACTTCCTCGTTTTATAAATAAACAAATCCTCTGCAATTGCCTGTTAATTCGGCTTTTTAAGCGAGGATTTAACACAAATATACATAATTTTTACGCACATTTGCTGAAGTTTTTTAAAACTAAATTTTAAGCATGATGAAGAGATTAACCATCGTAATTCTATTGATTATCACTGCTTGTAGCAATGATGGCACAAACAGAAATCCGTTTTTACAGGAAATCGGTTTTCGTTTTGAAGCTAATTTGAACCTGCCTTCTTACAGCCCTCTTACAAATACAGGTAGCGCTATCTATATACCAAGTGATCTTGCCGGTACCAGAGGTGTTTTTGTCATAAACTCTGGATTTGATCAATTTAGAGCTTTTGAAGGTAGCTGCCCAAATCATGCTCCAAATGATTGCTCTACAATGGAACTTGACGGTCAAATTGCTATTTGCTCATGTGAAGATTATCAATATAGCCTATTTACCGGTCAACTTTTAAACACACCTGAAGATGAAAATCGTTATTATAACATGTTAGAATATCGTGCAGTTTTAAGTGGTGGCAGCGTAATTATATCCAACTAAGAACTTTAACATAGTTTCTATTTTATCTTCCATATAAATTCAAATAACTAGGGTGCAACCTTTTGCAAAGCTGCACCCTAGCTGAAAACTTATATTTTTAATATTGAAAAATCTAATTAACTTTTCTGAACATTAGAAATTTACCGTTGCCCCTAATAAGAAATTAGTGCCTGCCTGCGGATAATAGCCTTGTACTTCAAAAGTATTACCTGGTGTAGACCAACTATCTAAATAGGTATAACCGTTAGATACGTATTTTTCATTAAAAATGTTATTCACCAAACCAGAGAATACAATAGATTTTACTACGCTATTCATTTCAATTTCATAGGTGATATTAAAATCGTTCGTGAAATAAGAATCTAATTTAGATGCCTCGGTATCTGTGTTACTTAAATATTGCTCAC
>NZ_JBDVOT010000185.1:0-72348 GCF_039968975.1 Maribacter sp.
CTATACCAAAAGTATGTAGGTCACGATAACAATCGTGATGCATATATGCTTAATCAATTAGAGTCTCGCGTTGTCGGCAGTACTTGGCGAGAATGGGAGCCAAGTATTATTCATGTACACCATCAATCATCTCCTTTTCCAACAAGAATTTGGTTGCCCCCATTTGCCGAACCTGTTGCTCCGCAAACTCCACCTTTAATGGCCAGAGAAGTGAATATGATTGGTATGGCTATGGCACAAGAATTAGAAACTGAAGGATTACCAGGAGCGGTACATATGGGTAAAGGGTTTGATGCTTGGTACCCAGGTTACATTGATTACATGCCCATGATGCAGAACATACCTTCGTTTTGGACAGAAACCTCTCTTTATAAATTTGCTACACCACACTTTTATACCATTAAGGATTTTCCAAAAGAAAGAGCCTCTTTACGAGTAGAATCATTGTACTCAAGTCCTTGGAAAGGTGGGTGGTGGCGTTTATCAGATGCTGTACAATACATGGAAAAAGCATCTGTAGCTGTTTTAGATTATGCAACAAAGTATAAAGAAACCTTACTCTTTAATAAATATCAAGCAGGTATCACAACGATAGAAAAATACAAAAGAGAACCACCTTACGCATATTTTATAAAACAAAAACAACGAGATCCTGTTCGCCCTGTAGAATTTCTTAAAAGATTAGCGTTTAACGGTATTAGAATCTCACAATTGAATACTGATATTTCCTTTGAAGGAAATGAATATCCAAAAGGAACTTGGGTTATACCAATGGCTCAAGAATTTGGAGAGCTGGCTAGACAACTAATAGATATTCAAGAATACCCAGACTTAAGGGAATCCCCAGACGGACCATTAGAACAACCTTATGATGCAGCGGGCTGGACATTGCCATACCAAATGGAGGTAGAGGTAACTGCAGCAAAAACACCATTATCTCAATTGGTATATTCTAGCTTAACACCAATAAAAGGCAGTGTCATAGAAGAAAATTATAACAACGATATAGATTTAAGCAAAACAGATTTTATTGGTGGTGCAGGTTTTAACACCAATGAAGTTGCTGCCGGCATTGTTCCATTACCGGGAACATTAAAGGGCAGTGGAAGCAACCTGATAATTGACCCAAAGGAAAATAATTCGTTTAGAATAATTGGCGATGCCATGAACCAAAACATAACGGTTAGTTACAATTCTAAAAACCAAACCTATGCAATTAGTAATGCCCCTAGATCACAGATGCAAAAGTGGGTGAAAGAATATGCTGTTAATGCTAAATTATCTTCCACGAAACCCAAAATTAAAGTGCATTCAAGAATAGCGGTTTATGATCCTTGGAAAGCAAGTATGGATATGGGTTGGACAAGATGGTTACTAGATAATTTTAAAATACCATACACTATCATTAGAAATGCAGATATCAACAATGGCCGCTTAAATGAGAAATTTGATGTAATTCTTATGGCTTCAGAAAGACCGGGAACTATAGAAAATGGCTTTCAAAAAGGAATGGCTCCTCCACAATATACAGGCGGACTAAAAGGATTGGGGGTTAGGAATATAGATACTTTTGTAAGTACGGGCGGAACATTGGTTTGCATGAACAAAAGCACTGAATTTGCAATTAATGAACTACACCTACCCATAGAGAACAATGTGAAGAAGCTGAAGAAAAACGAATTTTTTACGGGAGGTTCTATTTTAGAAGTCACTAATAATAATCTACATCCTATAATGGCTGGCATGCCTCAAAAATCTGGTGTATTCGTCTTTGGTAGTCCCGTTTTCAAAACGCTTGAAGGATTTGAAGGTGAAATTCTATCTAAATATCAAGAAAAAGGTTCGCCTTTATTATCTGGTTATCTAATTGGAGAAAAATATATGAATGACAAAGCAGCAGCTGTAGATGTACACTATAATAACGGACATGTTATTCTTTTTGGATTTCAGCCCCAATGGCGAGGTCAGTCAATGGGTACCTATAGAGCATTGTTTAATGCATTACTATATACCGGTGACGTTGCAAAAAATCATCAAATTAATGATGAATGGTCTACTACAGAAGATGAAAAAACTAAAGAAGAAATTGAACTAAAACTAGAAAAATCAAATAGTTTCTAAATAATTAATCCATAAGATATTAATGAAAAGAACCTTTAACTGTTAAACGTTTTATTTTAACAATTCCTTCTAATAAACGTTTTACAAATCTATCTATATTGCCTTTTAACCGACCTAAAATAATGCGAAAAGATAATAAAAGACAGAAACAAGCAAAATGGCTACGTATTTTTAGAAAAGTACATCGAGCTACAGGTGCCGCATTATTTATTTTCTTCTTCATTATATCTATCACCGGTCTTCTTTTGGGATGGAAAAAACATAGTGGAGGAGTAATTTTATCAAAATCATATACAGGTACATCAACCGAATTGAAAGATTGGTTACCTGTTGATAGTTTACATACTCTTGCTAACACCTACCTACTAGAATCTGTCTCAAAAGAATTATCTACAGAAATAGACCGTATAGATATTAGAAAAGAAAAGGGCATGGTCAAATTTGTATATGCTAACCACTTATGGGGTTTACAAATAGATGGTGCTACGGGTAAATTAGTTCATATAGAACGTAGATATTCTGATTTTATAGAAAAACTACATGACGGCTCTATATTAGATGATTATTTGGGAACATCCAATAATCAAATAAAAGTGTTTTACTCTACAGTAATGGGTCTTGCACTACTTGTTTTTACCGTTACAGGGTTTTGGTTATGGTATGGTCC
Organism: Maribacter sp.; assembly: GCF_039968975.1. Lineage (GTDB taxonomy): Bacteria > Bacteroidota > Bacteroidia > Flavobacteriales > Flavobacteriaceae > Maribacter. The sequence continues at coordinate 2,789 of NZ_JBDVOT010000185.1, forward strand.
AAAACGTATGAAAAGAAATAAAGCATCTGCTTAAAAAATAGGTTTAGCTTTGACCTCTGAATAATTTACACAATTATGGCTGATCAAAGAAGAAAAGATACTGCTGAAAAACCTAGCATACACCCAAGGAATAAACATACCGGTCGTTACGATCTTAAGCGTTTAAAGCAAGAAAATCCGGAATTAAAACCGTTTGTTGCTAAAAACAAGTATGACAATTTAACTATAGATTTTTTTAATCCAAAAGCGGTAAAGGCACTAAACAAAGCCATTTTACTATCAGACTATGATTTAGAATTTTGGGATATACCAGAAGGTTTTTTGTGTCCGCCAATTCCGGGAAGGGCTGATTACATACACCATATTGCAGATATTTTAGCCAAAAGCAATGGTGGTAATCCGGTTAAAGGAGAAAAAATTACCTGTTTAGATATTGGGGTAGGAGCAAATTGTGTTTACCCAATTATAGGCAATAGTTCTTATGGCTGGTCATTTATTGGTTCTGATATTGACAAAACAGCTATTGAAGCAGCGGAAAAAATAGTGAAAATGAATTCTGGTCTAAATGGTAAGGTGAAGTTTAGACATCAACCAAAACCAGAGCATATTTTCTCTGGTATTTTAAATACCAATGAGAAGGTTGATTTTACAATTTGCAACCCACCTTTTCACGCTACAAAAGCCGAAGCGGAAGCCGGAACATTGCGAAAACTGAGCAACCTTAAGAAAAAAAGAGTGAAAAAAGCCGAATTGAATTTTAGTGGACAAGGCGGCGAGTTATGGACAGATGGTGGTGAAAAGCGTTTTATACTCAACATGATTAATGAAAGTGCTCAATTTTCAAAAAATTCAGCTTGGTATTCTACTTTAGTTTCAAAGCAATCAAATCTGGGCGTATTTTATGATCGATTAGAAAAAATAGGGGTTGTAGAACATGTAACCACACCAATGGCGCAAGGAAATAAGATGAGCAGAATTATTGCTTGGACATTTTTATCAACACTAGAAATGGAGACTTGGGCAAAAGATAGATGGATTAGCAAATAAAAAATCCGAAAAGACCTTTGTTAATTTATAAAACGAGGTCTTTTAAGCCGTTCTAATTGGCAAATAGACCCGGAGGGTCGAAATTTTTTTGAAAATACGGTAAAAACGCTAAAATGGAAGGAGAAACCAATCTTAATACATTATTACAAAGTTTAAAACCCAACTTAAACGACGGCAGTTATGTTTTCATTACTGTAAAAGATATTCAACATATTTCTAGAGAAGATATTTTATTCGAGTTTAAAGAAAAAGAAGGCATCACAATTATACTTGAAAAAAATAAAGCCGATGAATTAAATTTCACATATGAATTTGTTGCATCATGGATAACCCTTACCGTTCATTCCGCTTTAGATGCAGTTGGTTTAACCGCGGCGGTTTCAACTGCTTTAACAAAATATGATATTAGCTGTAATGTAGTAGCTGCATATTATCACGACCACATATTCGTTTCTACAAAAGATACCGAAAAAGCTATGGAAGTATTAGGCGAATTTTCTAAAAAATAAACTGTACTAGATATAAACTACCAAGTATAATCTGAATTTTTGATATAAGGAGTTTAACCTTATACCTAAAATCTTAGTTTATCCTAACTTACTTAACGCTGTCTCTATTCTAGAAATACTTTCTTCTTTACCGATCATTGCCATAATATCGAAAATATGAGGACCTTTCATATCACCTACCAAGAAAAGGCGTAATGGAGGCATCACTTTTCCAAATGATAATTCTTTTTCACCGATCCATGCTTTTACAATCGTTTCGGTATTTTCAGAAGAAAAATCATCTATTGGTTTCAACACAGAAATAAGACCTTTCATTATAGTGCCAGTATCTTCTTTCCATTGTTTTTTGGCTGCCTTAGCATTATACTCAGTAGGAGCTGTAAAAAAGTAATCGCTCAAATTCCAAAAATCAGAAACAAAAACGGCACGTTCTTTTATGAGCGCAACCACATTTGTTACATATTCCAAATTTATTTTATCCGCATCAGAAATATGCTCTTTGACTATTAGCAAAAACAATTCAGCCAACTCATTATCAGATGTTTCCTGAAGATAATGTTGGTTGTACCATTTAGTCTTTTCAGGATCAAAACGAGCTCCAGATTTATTGACACGGTCTAAGCTAAAGGTTTTAATCAATTCATCTAAAGAGAAAAGTTCTTGCTCAGTACCAGGATTCCATCCTAATAAGGCCAAGAAATTTATCACTGCCTCAGGAAAATATCCAGATTCTTTATATCCAATAGATTCGTTCCATGAAAGAGGAAACACCGGAAAGCCCATTTTCTCGCCATCACGTTTACTAAGTTTTCCTTTTCCTACGGGTTTCATAATCAAAGGTAAATGCGCAAATTCTGGAGAGTCCCATCCAAATGCATCATACAATTGTTTGTGTAAAGCTAAAGAAGGCAACCATTCTTCTCCACGTATAACATGAGAAATTTCCATTAAATGGTCATCAACAATATTTGCCAAATGGTAAGTTGGCATACCATCGCTTTTAAATAATACTTTATCGTCTAAAACATTGGTATCAATCTTAATAGATCCACGTATTAAGTCATTTAGTTGCAATATTTCGTCTGGTGGAGTAAGAAAACGAACTACGTAATCATCACCATTTTCTAAACGACTTTTAACCTCTTCTGGCATTAAAGACAAAGAGTTATCGAGTTTTAATCTATTGTGCCAATTATAAATAAATGTTTTGCCGTTTTGTTCATGTTCTTTTCTATGCCCATCTAAACTTTCTGCTGTATCAAAAGCATAATATGCATGACCGCTTTCAATTAAATCTTCGGCATATTTTTTATATAAAGATTTACGTTCGCTCTGTCTATATGGACCAAAACCGCCATCTTTACCTACACCTTCGTCAAAAGGAATTCCACACCAATTCAAAGAATCGATAATATACTGTTCGGCACCTTCAACATATCTGTTTTGGTCGGTATCTTCTATTCTAAGAATAAAATCGCCGCCATGTTTTTTAGCAAACAAATAATTAAATAGGGCAGTGCGCACACCACCAATATGTAATGGTCCTGTAGGACTAGGAGCAAAACGAACACGTACTTTCTTTGTCATGCGGCAAAGGTATAAAAAACACCTTTAGCCATATATCTACGGCAAACTATTAATTACTAGAATATAAAAAATCCTGAAATTTCACTTACAACTCTAGTATTCAATATACTACTTAATATCAAAATGGGTATAAAATCTTATTTTTCAAAAAAACCAAGCAAATACCGTTGTTGGGAAGAGGAAAAATAAGTGAAATATTAAAATGGAGAATACATATACGAATACCATTAGCAATGCGTTATTTACAATCTTTAAACCAATGAAAATGAAAAATTATTTGAATTACTTTTATGTATTCGTAGTACTATTAATTACAGGTTGTACCTCAGATTCTACTGACGACGCTATGCCCGATGTAATTGACAGTGCAGATGAAATTACACTTTCTGCTTTTGAAATTGAATTTGAAGACGTCACCCAAACAAGTGCTAAAATTATGTGGAGCGAGGTTACATCTTCAAATGAAAGTACCGTAGACTACAGCATTTTTTTAAATGAAGAACTAGTTGCAGAAAACCTTACTGAATTAGAATTTACTGTTGAGGGGTTAGAAATGAACACAATCTACGCAGTAAAAATCAGTGCATCTGCTGAAAACGCGGTAGAGAGTATAAATTCTTCAGAATTTCAAACTTTAGGAACCCCACCATCTAGCTTTCCAATTACTTATAAAGACAATGGTTGTGGTATTGCTTTTATTAGTTGGGACAGTCCTACGGTAGAAGACGGATCAGACTATTCTTATAGAATATATTTAAACGGTGAACATGTTGAAACTTATGGTTCTTATAGCACAGAAAGAACTGGTTTTAATCTCCTTGTTGCTGAAGGTGAAGATCATGTTATTAAGGTGGTTGCCGCAAGTTTTAGTGGTGCCGAAACTGAAGAAGAAATTACCTTTACACAGGTTGCCTGCCCTATACCATCAGATTTTGAAATAACAGCTTCAAATATTACAGGAACTAGCGCAACTTTAAATTGGACAGCATCTACAATGTCTGACGACAGTACGGTATATTATCTTGTTACCGCAAATGGCGTAGGTTATCCTGCAGCAAATACATTTATCTATAGAACTGATTATGAGTTTACCGACCTTGAAAGAAATACAACTTACGAGGTAATAATAACCGCAAGAGCACCTGAAAACGGTAAAACTAAAGAATCTACCATAACTTTTACGACTACAAACGATTATCCTGTACACCCAGATATCTCAGTAACAGAAGCAACATTAATTACACCGGATAGTCAGTATTTTCCAGGGCAATTAAACGTTACTTTCTCAGAAGAACTTGCCAATTTTGAAATTGAAAAATGGGTTGCTGTAGACTATGAAATAGCTAATTATAGTACGTACACTTCATCAGTATCTAGTAGCGTATTAAGTGAGGAAAACTACAATTCATTAGAAGAAGATAAAACCGGATATTTTCTAATAGAAGTTGACGGAGTACTATATCAACTAAACTATGACGTTGTTTTAGAGACAAATTAAAAAAACATTACTTTCATAAAGGGGTGAAATTTGTAGTTAGCTACATATTTCACCCCTTTATTTTTTCTATTAATTTGAGTTATAAACTATAGTAGTCAGCTCATTTATTACCTGTTAGCAAATCCTTTTAACAAATATTTCCTACTAACCAGTCTTTTTAACCGTTATCTTGGTATAAAAAAGAACAATTGCAAGACTATCAGCACATATTACAGCGATTAAACCAATTTATTCAAAAACACTATTCTCAAGTTCTACTGAAAGGTATATTACTATTTTTCGCATTCGGACTTTTGTTTTTCCTACTGATATTAGGAGTTGAATATTTTCTTTGGATGAACAGTACAGGAAGAATGGTGCTATTCGGCATTTTTATATTAGTTGAGATATTTCTTCTTTTTAAATACATTTTAACGCCAATTTTCTATTTACTAAAACTTAAAAAAGGTATAGGACAAAAAGATGCTGCCCATATGATAGGAAAGCATTTTCCTGAAGTAGGAGATAAGCTTATAAATTTATTGGACCTAGCAAGTGATAATGAAAAATCAGAATTGTTACTGGCTAGTATTAATCAAAGGTCGAAACAACTAGACTCAATACCGTTCACCAAAGCCATAAACTTCAAAGATTCCTTCAAATATTTAAAATATTCCATTATTCCAATTGCCATAATAGCCTTACTATTTATATCAGGAAATTGGAATAGTTTTTTTGGTACTTATGAACGTGTAGTAAACTACGAAATGGCTTATGAAAAACCAGCGCCTTTTAAATTTGAGGTTCTATCAAACAAATTAACCACCTTACAAGACCAAACCTTTACTGTACAAGTTGCAACAAAGGGTAAAGTAAAACCAGAAAACGTTTATATAGAAATTGATTATAAACCTATTTTATTACAACAAAGAAACGGTTTTTATGAGTACACATTTTCACCACCCATACAAACCACTACGTTTAAATTTTCTGCAAATGAGGTGCAATCAAAAGAATATACCTTACAGTCTCTTCAAACACCTTCTATTATAGATTTTACCATGAATCTTACTTATCCTAGGTATTTAAACAAACCTAATAAAACTATTAAAAGTACTGGAAACGCTGTTATACCTGAGGGAACAAAAATTACTTGGCAAATTAAAGGTGAAAATACCGATAAGATTAATGTCGTTACTAAAGACACTCTTTTACCATTTATAAAAGAAAAAAACCAATTTAAATTAGAGAAGAACATCTATAATAATTTTAATTACGAGTTAACGACTACAAATGAAAACGTTCAAGATTATGAACGTTTAACATATAGTTTTAAGGTAATTAAAGATGCGTATCCCACAATTAAGGTAAATCAAGTTCTAGATAGTTTAAATCCGAATGTTTCTTACTACACAGGTTCCGCTACTGATGATTATGGACTTCGAAAAATTGACATTATATATTTTGAAGTAGGTAATGAAAACGCTACAAAAACTATTTCCTTAATTAAACCGACTTCTAATTACGAACAATTTTATTACACGTTTCCCTCTGGTTTAGAGTTAGAAGAAGGTAAAAATTATGGTTTTTATTTTGAGATAACAGATAACGATGCAGTACATAATGGAAAGACCGTTAAAAGTCAAATATACCAACAAGTATTACTAGATGATAATCAGTTAAAAAACAAAGACCTTGAATCTCAACAATCACTAATAAAGGACTTAGATAAATCTCTAGAAAGAGCAAAAGAACAGAAAGAATCATTAGAAAAAATAAACAAAAATCAGAAAGAAAAAAACAGTCTAAATTTCAATGATAAGTCACAGATAAAAGATTATTTAAAAAAACAAGAACAGCAAGAACAATTCATGCAAAAGTTCAGTAAAGAACTTAAAGAAAATCTAAACAAGGAAAATAAAGATGACAAATTAAACCAATTGTTACAAGAACGTTTAAAACGTCAAGAAGAGCAAGCAAAGAAAAACCAGCAACTCCTAGAAGAACTTAACAAAGTAGCTGACAAAATAAAGAAGGAAGAACTTACCAAAAAGTTGGAAGAATTAGGTAAAAAACAACAAAATAGTGAGCGTAGCTTAGAACAACTATTAGAGTTAACCAAACGGTATTATGTAACAGAAAAAGCCTCGCAACTTGCACGAGATTTAGAGCAATTAGCTAAACAACAAGAAGAACTTTCTAAAAATAATAAAAAAGAAAATACAGCAGAAAAACAAACCGAATTAAACAAGAAATTTAACGAGCTGTCAAAGGAAATGGATGCTTTGAAAAAAGATAATGAAAAGCTAAAAAAACCAATTGATATAAATATTGAAGAAAACAAAAAACAAGCTGTAAAAGAAGATCAACAAAAGGCTCTTGAAGAACTACAAAACGATGATCAAAATGAGCAAAATAAACCAACTAATTCTGATGCTAAAAAGAAACAAAAATCTGCAGCAGATAAGATGAAAGAAATGAGTGAAGCCTTAAGTGATTCTTCCTCTGGTGGAAGCGGTGGTTCATCAGTAGCTGAAGATGCTGAAATGCTAAGACAAATTTTAGACAATCTCATCATTTTCTCTTTTAAACAAGAAACACTTTATGATAGACTTAGCTCTAGAGAAGAACAAGATGCTACTCAATATTCTGAAACAGTACGCGACCAAAATGAATTAAAAGGGTTATTTGAACATGTAGATGATAGTCTATTTGCATTATCTCTTCGCCAAGCTGAACTATCAGAATTTGTAAATGAACAGATTACCGAAGTATATTATAACATTGATAAATCTTTAGAAACGATGGCAGATGGTCAAATGTTTCAAGGAATTTCCCATCAAAAATATGTGTTGACCGCAGCTAACAGTCTTGCAGATTTTCTAGCCAAGGTTATGGACAATATGAATGAAAGTATGCAAATGGGAAAAGGTTCTGGGCAAAGTGAAGGAGGATTTCAGTTACCGGATATTATTGAAGGGCAACAACAAATTGGTGAAAAAATGGGTCAACAAGGAGAATCTGGAAAGGAAGGAAAAGAGGGGAAAAGTGGTGAAGGTAAACAAGGCAAAAATGGAAATGAAGGTGAAGGAGGAAAACAGGGCGAACGTGGTAAACAGGGAGCTAACGGTAAACAAGGTGAAAGCGGAGATGAAGGTGAAAATGGAAAAAACGGGGAAGGAAAAAGTGGTAAAGAAGGCGAAAACGGCGAAGGCGGAGAAAATGGACAAGGAAAAAATGGAACAAACGGTATGGGTGGACAAGGTGAGGGTTCAATGAGCGAATCTGAACTTAGAGAAATCTATGAAATTTATCAAAGCCAACAAAAAATAAGACAGGAACTAGAGGAGCAACTCCAGAATATGATTAATTCTGGCGACCAAAAATTAGGTCAAAAATTAATTAAACAGATGGAAGATTTTGAAAACGATCTTTTAGAAAACGGTATAACTCAACGTACTATCAACAAAGCCAATACTATACAGTACGAATTATTGAAATTAGAAAACGCGGCACTTAAGCAAGGAGAGAAATCTGAGCGAGAAAGTAATAGAAATACAAAAGACTTCACAAATCCTATTACTACTAAACCCTCATTATTAGATAATTATCGTAATGAAGTTGAAATTTTAAATAGGCAAAGCTTACCTTTGCGGCAAAATTTTCAATCTAAGGTTAAAGAGTATTTCAAAGCAAATGATTAATTACAATTACCTAACTGAATTTAAACTTGTAGCAGAAAAAAACTTTGATTCGTGGATTACAGCATCTTGTAATACCGAAGGGTTTTCCATTCAAGAACTTAACTACATCTTCTGTAGTGATGACTACTTGCTTAAAATAAATCAAGATTACTTACAACACGATTATCTAACAGACATTATCACTTTTGATTATGTATCAGGCAAAAATATTTCGGGAGACCTTTATATTTCAATTGACCGCATAAAAGAAAATGCACAAGAATTTAATGTTACGTTTGATAACGAATTAAAACGCGTAATGATTCATGGAGTTTTACATCTAATGGGTTATTCGGATAAATCGGATGCAGCTATTGCCGAAATGCGCGCTAAAGAAGAAGAAAAAATAAAGCTGTTCCACGTGGAACATTAGAAAATATGTTTGGAGAAGAATACGATGTAATTGTAGTTGGCGGAGGACACGCCGGTGCAGAAGCGGCAGCAGCAGCTGCAAACTTGGGTTCAAAAACCCTATTAGTAACAATGAATTTACAAAACATAGGGCAGATGTCCTGTAACCCGGCAATGGGTGGAATTGCAAAAGGACAAATTGTAAGAGAGATAGATGCACTTGGCGGATATAGCGGAATTGTTTCTGATAAATCTGCTATTCAATTTAAGATGTTGAATAAATCTAAGGGTCCTGCAATGTGGAGTCCAAGAACCCAAAACGATAGAATGCGCTTTGCGGAAGAGTGGCGCTTAATGTTAGAACGCACACCTAATGTTGATTTTTATCAAGAAATGGTGTCTGGTTTACTTATAGAAAACCATAAAGTTGTTGGAGTAAAAACCTCTCTTGGTATCAATATAAAATCCAAAGCTGTTGTTTTAACCAATGGAACATTCCTAAATGGATTGATTCATATTGGCGAAAAACAATTTGGTGGAGGTAGGGCAGGAGAAAAAGCTGCAACCGGAATTACGGAACAATTAGTTGAATTAGGTTTTGAAAGCGGAAGAATGAAAACCGGGACACCACCAAGAGTTGATGGTAGATCTTTAGATTATTCCAAAATGATTGTACAACCTGGTGATGCTATTCCAGAAAAATTTTCTTATTCAAATACAAAACCTTTAACGCATCAACGTGATTGTTACATGACCCATACTAGTGCATTGGTTCATGATTTATTGCGTGAAGGTTTTGATAGATCACCAATGTTCAACGGTAGAATAAAAAGTTTAGGTCCACGATACTGTCCGTCTATTGAAGATAAAATAAACAGATTTGCAGACAAAGACAGTCATCAAATGTTTATTGAACCTGAAGGTTGGAAAACAGTTGAAGTATATGTAAACGGATTTTCAACCTCTCTACCAGAAGATGTTCAGTTCAAAGCATTGCGTTCTGTAGTAGGTTTTGAAAAAGTAAAATTCTTTAGACCAGGTTATGCCATAGAGTATGATTACTTTCCACCAACCCAATTAAAACATACTTTAGAAACTAAGCCAGTTGATAACTTATATTTTGCCGGACAGATAAATGGAACCACAGGATATGAAGAAGCAGCATCTCAAGGTTTAATGGCAGGTATAAATGCACACTTAAAACTAAAAGAAGAAAACCCTTTAATTTTAAAAAGAGATGAAGCATACATTGGTGTTTTAATAGATGACCTCATTACAAAAGGCACAGAAGAACCTTATAGAATGTTTACATCTCGTGCAGAGTACAGAACATTACTTAGACAAGATAACGCAGATTTAAGATTAACTCCTTTAAGTCATTCCATAGGTTTTGCTACAGATTCAAGAATGAAGAGAATGGAACAAAAACTAGAACAATCTGAAGCTTTAGTTAATTTCTTCAGAGAAACTAGTGTATTGCCTAAAGACATTAATCCCATTTTTGAAAGTGTAAATTCATCTTTAGTAAAGCAATCTGATAAAATGTACAAAGCATTTTCAAGACCTAACGTAACAATGGATCATATGTTAATGTTAGAAGATGTTTCTAATTTCGTTAAAGAAAATAAATTTGATAATGAAATATTGGAACAAGCAGAAGTACAGATTAAATACTCAGGATACATTGCAAAGGAAAAATTAAACGCCGATAAACTACATAGATTGGAAGCAGTTAAGATTCCAGAAAATTTTGATTACTCTAAACTGAAATCATTATCATTTGAAGCAAGAGAAAAAATGACGAAAATTCAACCTGTTACCATTTCCCAAGCATCAAGAATTAGTGGAGTTACTCCGAGCGACATCAGTGTACTTTTAGTTTATCTTGGAAGGTAGGGCAAATTGTTCCACGTGGAACAATGAAATTTACATCATCTACAAAAAACCCGTAAATCAAAAATGTCACATATAAATTCTAACATAATCACTAAAGATTATCTAGTAACGCAGGAACAATTTGAATTAGAATATGATTCAAAAACAGACATGCTAATCACAAAACCTGTACCTAAAAATCTAGAAAAATATTACGACCCAAATAACTATATTTCTCATTCTGATAATGGAAGTAGTATCCTTGAGAAAATTTATCAGGCAGTTAAAAAATATACATTAAACAAAAAAGTAAAACTTATAGATAAACAAAATACTAATGAAAAATATCTTTTAGATATAGGTTGCGGAACTGGTGAATTTTTAAATGTGGCTAAAAACAAAAATTGGAAAGCATTAGGGGTTGAGTTAAATGATAGTGCGAGAAAGAAAGCAGTAGATAAAAAACTAGATATTTATAAATCATTAGAAGATTTAAATAATCAAAAATTTGATGTTATTACACTATGGCACGTACTAGAACATTTACCAGATTTAGAAAATCAAATTAAAAAAATAAACTCATTACTTAGAAAAAATGGTACTTTAATAATCGCAGTACCTAACTATAAGTCTTATGATGCGCAATACTATAAAGAGTACTGGGCTGCTTATGACACACCAAGACACCTTTGGCATTTTTCTCAACTAGCAATTAAAAATATATTTTTAAAAGAAAAATTGATAGTTACAGAAACGCTACCAATGCACTTCGATTCTTATTATGTTTCCATTTTATCAGAAAAATATAAAAATGGTTCATCTAATTATCTCAAAGCATTTTATCATGGATTATTGTCAAATTTAAAAGCTAAGACCACAGGAGAGTATTCTTCGCTAATATATGTGCTTAAAAAACAGTAATTAGTTATTTAAAGCTTATTTAAGCGTTAAAATAATCAAAACTATATATAATTATATAAAAATTACAAAAACCTCTTAAATATAGCTTAAAATCAGTCATTATAATAAATAAAAACAATTTAAGATTAATAAACCATCAATAAATCTTATAAATAGGAAATATTGAGTATTTATACCAATCTTAAAATATTTTCATTCTAAAAGCTTTATTACTTTTGCAACACATAAAAATGAAAAAATGAAAAACCTAATTTTAATTTTCGCTATCGTATTATTAGCATCTTGCAAACAAGAAAAAATTGGATACGTTGATAACGTAAAATTGATGGATGAATACCAACAAAAAATTGATGTTGAATCTAAATTCAAAGTTAAGGCAGATGCCTTAGCAAAAACTAGAGATAGTATTTCTCAAGCTTTTCAAATTGAAGCTCAAGCTTTTCAAACTAAAGCTCAAAAAATGTCTCAATCAAAAGCTCAAGAAGAATATGCAGCAATGCAACAAAGAGGTCAAATGATCGGTCAACAATTACAACAACAAGACCAACAATTACAAATGGAAGGTCAGACTGAAATGGATAGCATAGTTTCTAAAGTAAAAGAAGAAATTAAAGCCTACGGTAAAACAAACGGATACTCTTACATTTTAGGTGGTGGTGACGGTGGTAGCGTTCTTTATGGAACAGAAGCAAATGACCTTACTGATGAGATAGTAAAATTACTTAACGATAAGTATAAGAAATAAATTAATATACTATTTATAAAAAAGCCGGTCATTGACCGGCTTTTTTTATTCTACAGAATGTGTTTCAAACCTTTCTAATTCCTGCTCAATATTGAATTGATCCTTAGGTAAAAATCCTTTTACTATCAGAACTATTCCGCATATTACCAATATAACTCCTATAATCTTCTTTACATAAACAATCCTCTTGGCTGTTAGCTTACGTTTAAGTTGTTTTGCCAAAAGAATTTTAAATACATCAGTTACAAAATAGGAGAGAAGTACAGTTGCAAAAAAAGTAAAGAAACGATTAGGCTGATTATCTAAAGTAGGACCTATAATTATTATAATTCCTAACCAGAAAACAAGAACACCAATATTGATAAAATTGAGTAAAAAACCCTTTACAAAAAGACCAAAGTAATCTGATTTTTTAATCTTCTTAGAATCAACAGGAATCTCTTTTTTATCAACTTTAAAAAAAGTTACAAGACCATAAACCAACAGTATAACACCGCCAAAGACATAGAGACCAGGCTGATTACTTAAATTTTCTAACAGTTGGAAACTACTAAAATAAGCAACAAGAATAAATAGTACATCTGCCAGTAAAACACCAACATCAAAAGTAATAGCAGCTCTAAAACCTTTTACTGCACTTGTTTGTAATAAGACAAAGAAAACCGGCCCAACCATAAAGCTTAGGAAAAATCCTAAAGGAATTGCTGCCTGTATATCTTCTAACATGTATTAATGCATTCTTTTAATGGAACCACCAAATACCGTTTTCTCTTCAAGTTTTTTAGGGTTACCAAATACCAAAACTTCTCCACCTGCTTTCACCGTTGCCTTTACGTAATCCTTAGCATTAATTTCTGCCCTAGAACCCGCATTTACATTTATTGTCGAAAAATTGGTAACGAAACCTTTACCTTCATAAATACCACCGGTGTTTATTTGAACGTCTTGTAAATTTGAAGAACCTGCAGTTCTAATAACTCCGCCAGAAACCGACTTTATTAACATTTGTTCAACCTCTGCACTAACAATCAATTCTCCACCTTCTTGGGCTTTCAATTCTAATACATCTTGTTCAATAATATCTTCAGTAACAATTCTGGCATCTTCATTAACATCAATGACCAAAATATCACTAGCATAATATAAATCTATAAAGGTTTTATAGCCACTGAAAATTTTACCTATTTGCATTCTAATCTTTAAGACGCCGTCGTTATTAACAATGACTACTTTGCCCGTATTTTCACCTGTAATAATAACCTTATTTTCTGAAGATTTTATAAGGTTTATTGACAAACCATCAAAACCCTTTAATTCTTTAAAAGATTCTAAATTTTGGGTAACCTTATTATCTTGGGCAGTAACCGAAAGACATCCTAAGAGAAACATTAAAATTAAAACTTGTTTCATTCTTTTCTATGTAATTTATTTAAGTAAACATCTTAAAATTAAAATGTTTACTTATTTCAGCCATGTTATACCAAAATCTATTCCAAATTATTTATTGTCATCCGGAATTAAGGCAAAATCTAAATGCCTTTTTATAAGATCGGTGCTTTTAACCATAACGGTAATTTCATCACCTAAGGTATATTTTTTCTTGGTACGTTCACCAATAATAGCATATTGCTTCTCATCAAAGATATAATAATCTCCCTTGATGTCCCTAATACGAATCATACCTTCACATTTGTTGGCAATGATTTCAACATAGATTCCCCATTCCGTAACACCACTGATAACTCCACGAAATTCTTCATCTTTATGGTCTTGCATAAATTTGATCTGCATGTACTTAATAGAATCTCTTTCAGCACTTGAAGCTAAATATTCCATATCTGAAGAATGCTTACATTTCTTTTCAAATTCTTCTGCATTTGCAGAACTACCACCATCAAGATAATGTTGTAATAGCCTATGAACCATTACATCTGGGTATCTTCTAATTGGAGAAGTAAAATGTGTATAGTAATCAAACGCTAACCCATAATGACCAATATTATCTATAGTATAGATAGCCTTGCTCATACTTCGTATAGTAAGGGTATCTACCATATTCTGCTCTCTTTTACCTTTTACATCTTGTAATAATTGATTCAAAGAAGAACTAATAGATTTTTTATCCTTAAAATCTAATTTATGACCAAACTTAGAAACGATACCATTTAAAGCCATTAACTTGTCTGGATCTGGATCATCATGAATTCTATAAACAAAGGTCTTTTTAGGCTTTTGCTTTCCTATAAATTCAGCCACTTTTCTATTGGCTAAAAGCATAAACTCTTCAATAAGTTTATTAGCATCTTTAGATTCTTTGAAGTAAACTCCTATAGGCTCACTATTTTCATCTAAATTAAATCTTACTTCTACTTTATCAAAAGAAAGCGCACCTTGATCCATACGTTTAGAGCGCATTATTTTAGCAAGCCTATCCATTTCTAATGTAGCTTCTACAACGTCTTTAGAAACCGTGTAAGCAGCTTCTCTGATAGATATATCCTCTGGTATGTTACCATTACCGTTCTCAATGATATATTGGGCTTCTTCATAAGCGAAACGTTCGTTAGAATCGATTACAGTTCTTCCAAACCATTGATTTCTTATTATAGCGTTCGTATCTAATTCAAAAATGGCAGAAAAAGTATACTTTTCTTCGTTAGGTCTCAATGAACATGCATTATTAGAAAGTACCTCTGGTAACATTGGTACCACACGATCTACTAAATAAACAGAGGTAGCTCTTTCATAAGCCTCGTCATCTAATATGGTATTTTTTTGTAGATAATGAGAAACATCTGCTATATGAATACCTATTTCATAATTACCATTTTCAAGTTTTTGAAAAGAAAGGGCATCATCAAAATCTTTGGCATCTTTTGGATCTATAGTAAAAGTGAGAACATTACGTAAATCTCTACGCTTTTTAATTTCTTCTTCTTTTATACTGGTATCTAAACCATCAGCGAAATTTTGAACATCTTCAGGAAAAGAATAAGGTAAACCGTACTCTGCTAAAATGGAATGAATCTCTGTATCATGCTCACCAGGTATACCCAATACTTCGGTAACTCTACCAAAAGGGGAATCTACATCTGCTGGCCAGTCAGTGATTTCAACCAAAACTTTCTCACCATCTTGGGCACCGTTCAATTTATCTTTAGAGACAAAAATATCAGTATACATTCTAAAATCTGAAGGTCTTACAAAAGCAAATGTCTTTTGCATATCAACAATACCTACAAAAGTAGTTTTGTATCTTTCAAGTACTTTAACTATTTCGCCCTCAAGCTTTTTACTCTTTTTACGTGGGTAGATATAAACTTCTACTTTGTCTTTATGAAAGGCTTTATTTAATTTATTGGCAGGGATAAAGATATCATCATCCATACCATCAACTACAATATATGCATTACCCTTACCGGTAACATCTACCGTACCTTCATGGTAAGATTTTGTATTTTCTAATACTTTATATTGACCTCTATCAATTTCTTGAATTCTTTTTTTCTCTTTGAGCTCGGTTAACCTTTTAATAAGGGTATTTCTATCTTGAGCATCAGTTATATTTAATTTAGCAGCAATCTGCTTATAGTTGAAACTTTTATTCGGCTCTTTTTCTAGAACTGTAAAAATTCCTCTTGTAATTTCGTTCTTTCTATGATTCTTCGCCTTCTTATTCTTCTTTGACATTAAACTTTTAATTTATTGGAAAATTACGAATTATAATCCACTAGCTGTTATTCTACTTCTTATTGAAAAGTTAAGTAAATGAGTTGTTATTAACATATATATCATATTAGACATTTTTTCTTTTAAATTAAATTAAATATTAATGATTATTATAGCTTGTTAATATCTAGAATAACTTATTTCTATATTACTTGTCTTTATGAGATACTAATACTTGTTGACAATATGTTTTATGAAACTACAATTGAAAATCAGTATTTTGAAGAGTTATTAAACATGGTTTATAAGTGCTATTAACATGAATTTATTAATAACTAAATGTAATTTTAATGTTAACTAGGGATGTTAATTTGATGAAAATCCTCTAATAGTTTCTAATATTTAAATTCGTCTTCAGAGGATTAAAAGTGTAAGCAGATGTTAACCTTAATAACCAAATTTTTTAGCAACTTTTTCTAAACAATTTATGCATTAAGTAATCTTGCTTATAACATACTAATTAACAATTTTTATTAATACCATGATAACTATTGTTGTGAACCCCTCGTTTTTTGTTGTGAATGCCTGATTATTGTACCTTTAGCTTGGTTTTGTTCCACCCCCACTGGATATAAACAAGAACTATTAACCTTTAAATTCTACGCATATGAAAATAGCTATTGGTAATGACCACGCTGGTACGGAATACAAGTTAGCTATTATAGGTTTACTAAAATCTAAGCAAGTTGAAGTTATTAATTATGGTACAGATGGCACTGATAGTGTAGATTATCCAGATTTTGCACACCCTGTAGCACTAGATGTTGAAAATGGTACTGCAGACTATGGTATTTTAATCTGTGGTAGTGGTAACGGGGCTTGTATGACCGCTAATAAACAACAAAATGTAAGAGCGGCCCTTTGTTGGACCAAAGAAATCACTAAACTGGCAAGAGAACATAATGATGCAAACATTTTAAGCCTACCTGCAAGATACATAGCGTTACCGCAAGCACTAGAAATGGTCTCTACCTTTTTAAATACTTCTTTTGACGGTGGTAGACATGAACGTAGAATTGAAAAGATTCCGCTTTAATAGATAGTTATTACAACTATGTTGATAACCTAAAATAGTTATTATAACCATTTATAAATCATATAGTTATTTCATAATAGATATGAACATAACTAGTTAATTGAATAATTTAATGTTAGATATTAAGATAAAGAGTTTCAAAGAATTTGATATTGAAGAACTATATAATGTACTACAGTTAAGAAGTGAAATTTTTGTAGTGGAGCAAGATTGCGTGTATCAAGATATAGATGGTAAAGATGCCAAGGCTATTCATATAATAGGATATAAAAATAATTCTGTAGTGGCTTATACCCGTATTTTTAAACCTGGTGATTATTTTGACCAAGCCAGTATAGGCAGAGTAGCCGTACATAAAGATTTTAGAAAATTTGGTTATGGAAAAGTAATCATGCAAGCTTCTATTGATGCAGTAGAAGAACATTACAATACCTATGAAATTAAAATTTCAGCTCAAAAATACCTAACCAAGTTCTATACTGATTTAGGCTTTAATGCCACAGGAGAAGAGTATTTGGAAGACGGTATACCACATATAGCAATGATCAAAAAATAAAAAAGACCGCTATAAGCGGTCTTTTTTAATATGTTGTTTTTATATGTTTAAATTTTGATAGGTGTTTTATTACTAAGGTTAATATCCTCTAACATATTATCGGTAAACTTATAATGGCCTTTTGTAGTTATAATCCTAAATCTGTTAGAATTCATTCTACTCAAAGTATCTAAAAACAACCACTTAGATTTAAGTAACCTAGTTTTTGTAGATTTTAGACTGATATCAAAATAATATTTTCTACCATTTTTGATAGCTACAATATCTGGAGTAACATTGTCTTCCAAACCTTTTCTTGAATATGATTTAGGAGTTTCATAGCCTTCCATATCAGCTTTGATATTCTCGAAACCGGTAGCTTCTAAATGTTGAATTGACTTTTCTAAAAATTCTACGTTTTCTGACTTTTCTACTTTTACCATACCTAATAAAATAACAAAAAAATAGACAATTCCTAATTTTAAACGTTGATTAACAATATGTTGAGTTTAAAAACAGATTTTAAACAACTATTATTTAAAGTATGGTAACAGGGAAATATGCACTATAAAACTAGAAAAGAGAAAGTTATACTAGGTCGATCTTATTTTGTTTGAAAGAACTTTACCTATTTTTTTGACTACACCTACTACCAAAGCATTACCCATAAAAAAAGCTCTTTTAGTATTAGAGATACCTTCAAATAAAGTATGATTATCGGGGAACATATTTAGTCGTTCCAATTCTACGGGAGTTAATCTACGTAATCCTTTTTTTGTGTTGATAACATGTTTAAAGCGCGATGCACTCTTACCACCTTCACCCGTTATGATTGTTCTTGAGGCGTTATCTAAGGCATCAGGAAAAATCATGCTACCTTCATTATAATGATAGGCAAAACCAGATTTAGAAGTTCGGGTTTCTTTTTTAGCACCTTTTAGATAATACCATTTATCATGCTCCTCTTCAGGAATATAAAATTCTTCTGGTATATTTCCTTTCTGCAAAATATCTGCTAAGACCGTTCTTTTACCAACATAACTGGGGGTAGTTTTGGTGGTATATATTTTTCCTTTAATGAATACTCCGGTATTTTGAAAAGGAGATAATTTTTCGCCTAGATTGAAATTTTCAGATAGTGAAACAAGATCTTCGGTAATATCAAATGAAATCATTTTAGAAGAAGTAGTTGTTATGGGAAATGCTGTTGCAATTGTTCCTTTTTCAAAAATCCATTCTTCGGCTTTGGCTTTTTTAAATTGTTTGTAAAGTGGGGTAGATTTATGATAGCCTAAGAAAAAAATACGTCTACGTCTTTGGGGCATTCCGTAATCTGCAGCGTTAATAACTCTCCATTCTACAGCATAACCTAAGTCATCTAAACTTTTAAGCATAATTGCAAAATCTCTGCCTCTTTGGTTTGATGGAGACTTTAATAAACGATCTACATTTTCAAGAAATAAGTATTTAGGCGGATTTTTCTTTTCCGATAAAATTCTATGGATACTCCACCATAAAACCCCCTTTTTACCAATAAGTCCTTTAGAGTTATTTAGGGTAGCCGCAACTGAATAATCTTGGCACGGAAAGCCACCTACTAAAATATCGGCATCAGGTATGTCTTTAGTAGGTACTTCAGAAATATCTTCGTTTCTATGATTTTTAGAACCAAATCTGGCTTCATAAACGGTTGAGGCATGCTGCGCTTTCGTACTAGGCTCAAATTGATTGCTCCAAACTACCTCGTAGTTCTCGGTATCCTCTAATCCTAAGCGAAATCCGCCAACGCCAGCAAAAAGTTCTATGACCTTTAGTTTCTTCATTTGCGATAAAATTACATAATTTCACAAGGCTAATACTATTAGAAATTATTTTAGAGATGAAGAAAATACTATTGAAGAGGTCTTTTGTATTGATTTTGATTGCTTTAAATACAGCATGCGGTGTACATATAGATGAAAAGAAATTATTGGTCAAAGAAATTGAAATCATAAAAAATGCATTTGCACCAGATAAGCGTACTGCTCTCTTTAATTTAGAAGTATTAGATGGTCCGTCTGGCTTTATTTTAGCTGGTGAAACCAATTTACCGCTAGCCGTAGATTCTTTGAACAGTCTATTAAAAGATAAAGGCATTGAAGCTACCAATGATATTAAAATTTTACCTGCAGATGAATTAGAGGGTATGACGAAAGCAGTTATCAACATCTCTGCCGCTAATCTTAGAAGTAATCCTAAACATTCTGCAGAACTTGCAACACAGGCTACATTAGGTACTGTTGTACATGTTTTAAAAAAAGAAGGAGATTGGTATTTGATACAAACACCAGATAAATATTTGGCATGGGTTGACTTAGGTGGAATACAACTAATGAATGCAGATGCTATTGAAAAGTGGATAGCTTCAGATAAAATTATTTACACAAATACCTATGGTCATGCATTTAGTTCTAAAGAGACTAAAAGCAGAACCTCTGACATTGTTGCCGGTAGTTTATTAAAACTATTAGGTAGTGATGATGAGTTCTATAAAATTGAATTTCCAGATGGTAGACAAGCATATATTTTAAAGACCGAAGCAGAAAAATATAACACCTGGCTTTCAAACTTAAACTTTAATGCTGATTCACTTATTGCAACCTCAAAAACGTTAATGGGAGTACCTTATCTATGGGGCGGTACTTCTACAAAAGGTGTTGACTGCAGTGGTTATACAAAAACTATATATTACCTGAACGGTATGGTTATACCACGTGATGCCTCTCAGCAAGTACATGCAGGTAAGCCTATAGATTCAATTGCTGATTTTAGTAAATTAAAGAAAGGTGATTTATTGTTCTTTGGAAGAAGAGCTACGGAAACCACTTCAGAGAAAGTAGTTCATGTAGGCATGTGGATTGGTGATAATCAGTTTATACATTCTTCTGAAATGGTTCGTATAAGTAGTGTTGATAAAGACTCACCAAATTATGATGCGTTCAATGTAGGTAGATATTTAAGAACACAGCGCTTATTAAATGAAGAAGACCCATTGCTTCAAAACTTAAATATTTCAATACCAATTAAAGATTAAACTGTTTGGTTAATTTAAAGGTGTTTCATCGATTTTAAGACAAAAATTATAACATAGTAATAAAGTGTTCGTTTTATGATAGTTATCTATCATTCACGTGCTATGAAAAAAACAACACTTCTAGTTTTAATCTGCTGTTTTGTAGGATCATCTATTGCTATTGCCCAAAAAGATGCAGGTACCATTTATTTTAAGGACGGAAACAAAATTCAAGGTTTAGTTAAACTCGTAAACGGAGACCAAGTAAAATTTAAAAAAAATAGAGGAGATAAACCAGAAAAATATCATTTTGAAAATCTAGAGCAAGTAGTAATTAATGATAGAGAAGAACCTTCTACATATGTATATTTAGAAACAAAAAAAGGCTATTTCAATGTTGTAAGAGAACTAGAAATAGGTACCGTTAACTTATATGTTCTTGAACAAACTGGGTATTCTTCACCAATGTTTGTAGGTGTTGCTAATGGTCAAATGAATATGGCACACGGTAATTACTACGATATTAAAAACCTTTTTGTTAGAAGAGGCGTAAATGGTGAAATTACACACTTAGGTTCTAATCAACTTTTCAGTAAGAATTTTAAAAATGCAGCTTCTACCTATTTTTCAGATTGCCCCGTTTTAGTGGAGAAGATTCTAAATAAAGAATATAAGAAAAAGCATGTAAGAGATATTGTTAACTTTTATAATCTACAATGTAATGATCAACATGTACTAATTCTGAAAAAATAGAACAAGAAGATTAATTAATCCGCCGTAATAAACTCGCGTATATCTTTACTTAGTTGAATAAAATCTGGTTCATGTGTATACATCATATGACCTGCTTCATAGTACTTCATATCAACACGCTCTTTTACGATTCCGTTTCGATCAAATGTATATTCAGCATCAAAAAACGGAGTAATTAAATCATAATATCCACTGGCAACCATTACTTTCATTGCGGTATTTCTGCGCATGGTTTCCCCTAGATCCGGAGCTGTATTTACTGGCATAGGTTCCCAATATTTACCATCTGGCACTGTTCTCCATCTCCAATTAGATCCACCACCAGAAGTAATATAAGGTCTATCCATTTTCACCTTAAGTTCTGAAGCAAAATAATGATTTAAACTAGCAGTATAGGCAGCACTTATTTGATAACTAGCGGCATCTCCTAAATGTGGTTTTTCAGATACTTTATCTTCTTCTTCTCCCATAAATCTTCCGTCAAGTCTGCCAATAGCCAAACCTTTATCTTCTAGTAATTTTTTCTGAAATCTACCCATTAATATTCTCAAGTTAGACTGCAGAATATATGTTTTATCCAATCCTGTAAAATAAGAAAGCTTTTCAGCCAAAGTATTCTTTTCAGCATCGCTCAAGGAATTGCCTTTGTATAAAGAAGGCACGTAGGTATTATATGTAAAATCTCTACATTCTTGGGTAAAGTCTTCTAAAGATTTACCTTGACCTGCTTTTTTATGATACCATGCTGTAGCCGCCATACTAGGCAAATAAGTAATGAACGATGTAATGTTATTTGAAATGGATGTTGAACCGGCATAATCTAGTGCCTGTGATATAAGTATCATTCCGTTGAGCGCCATGTTTTGACCAGAACCCTCCAATGCTTTTCCTAGAGCAGCAGCACGTGTAGTTCCATAACTTTCGCCAGCTAAATATTTAGGTGAAAACCAACGTTCATTTTCTGTTACCCACTTTCTAATAAATTGGGCAAAAGAATTTACATCCTCTTTTAATCCGTAAAAATCTTTTCCTTCACCTTTTCCTACCAACCTGCTGTAACCGGTACCTACAGGGTCTATAAATACCAAATCTGTAATATCAAGTAAACCGTGATCATTGTTTACCAAGTTGTATGGAGCGGCGCCGTCATCAGATTTTGCATCAGAATCTACTTTTACAATTTTTGGTCCGAAAAAACCCATATGCAACCACATAGAAGCAGATCCTGGTCCGCCATTGAAAACAAAGGTTACCGGTCTTTTAGTAACATCTCCCATACTAGTTTTAGTATAGGCAACAGACCAAAAAGTAGCAATAGAATCTCCTTCTTTATTGGTTAAAAAAGTTTCTTTGGCCGTGGTTGTATAATCAATAGATGTACCGCCAAAAGTGCCTTTATGTTTGGTTATAAAAGATTTTGCTTCTGGTATAGGCTTTGGCTGTTCTTCTTTTTTTGAGTTTTGTGCTTTGGTAGATTGAAGAAGTAAAATACAACTAGCTAATAAAAGTAGATTTCTCATTTTAAATTAAGGTATTGTTGGTGGTGTTAGTTTGTACATTTAAAAGTAAGGATAATAAATGAACAGAAACACTGCTCCTTAATGGAATCTAATTCTATAATAGTAACCTTTAAATATCAGAACATTGAGTATATTTAAAAGTGAAATTTTACAATAGTTCCCTCTTTTGAATAAATAAAATCAACCAAACAGTATCAACATGAAAAAACAACAACTTAAGTAATAATTACTGGGAACTACACTTTTATTTTTATTAAGATGCGGATTAATTACCTCGCAAGTAACAAACGATGGTTGGGAAACCATGTTCAATGGTACTGATTTAAATGGATGGACAACAAAAGTGCACCATTACGAAGTAGGTGATAATTATGCGGATACCTTTAGGGCAGAAGATAATATGGTTAAGGTGAGGTATGATAAATACGAAGGGGAATTCAATAATAAATATGCTCATTTATGCTATGATAAGCCTTTTTCAGATTTTCATTTAACGATGCAATATCGTTTTGTAGGTGAACTATATAGAGGTGCGCCAGATTATACTATTTTGAACAGCGGAGTAATGTTTCATTCTCAAGATCCACGAACGATGTTAAAGGAGCAAGACTGGCCCATTAGTGTTGAAATACAATTTTTAGCGGGAGTATAAGAAGGTGTAGAACGCCCAACAGGTAATATGTGC
Source organism: Maribacter sp. (assembly GCF_039968975.1). GTDB lineage: Bacteria > Bacteroidota > Bacteroidia > Flavobacteriales > Flavobacteriaceae > Maribacter. Next base: position 26,354 of record NZ_JBDVOT010000185.1, read on the forward strand.
TCACCAGGTACCGATGTGGTTTTTGAAGGTAAATAGACCCTAGACATTGTATTAATTCAACATCAGACACCTATTATGGTGATCAATGGGTAACTGCAGAGTTAGTTGTTTATCACGATTCATTGGTAAAGCATATTATTAACGGAAAAACAGTATTAGAATACACAAAACCACAAATTGGTGGTGGTGTAGCTAAAGGTTATGACCCTAAAATGAAACAAGATGGTAAGTTGTTAACAGAAGGTTTTATTGCTTTACAAAGTGAAGGTCAACCAATTGATTTCAGAGCTATTAAAATTCGAAATTTAAAAGGATGCACAGACCCAAAAGCAAATAACTTTAAGGCATACTACCAAGTATCGGATAAAGAAGCTTGCACCTATTAAGTGGCAACTATTTTAAAATTGCGCTGTATTTAGAATTATTTCTCAATAACTCGGTAGCCGCTAAAATAGCATCGTCATTATTTAGGTAATATTGGTATAAACCATCTCTGTAGAAATAACGCTTAACAATTTCATCTTCTAGGTTCTTTTGAATCTCGCTTTGGTATTTGTCTAACGCGTTAATTTTACCCTTTTCTATGTTCGCTAATAAGGTTTTATAGCTATCCTTAACATCTGAGCCTAAAAAGTCGTTTTCATCACCTGACAGTGCTTTTTTGATTGCTTCTTCTGCCTTGGTCTCAAAAGAGAAACTACTTTGTTTTACATAGTTTTTAAAAGCATTAAAATCAGCATCAGTAAATTTGAAATCGGCAACATCGTTATACTTATGTGTATAATGATAATTGGTAGCATAATCGAAAATTACATTATTCTGTAGTAAAGCCAATGTAAGGTCATTTGTTTTTGAAGTAGCTACCTCTATATCTGGTAAAATACCACCACCGTCTTGTACTTTTCTACCGTTACGGGTAGTAAAATCGTTGAAGGTAGTATTACGAACTGCCTTACCACTTTCATCTCTATTCCAATAATCTAATGATTGTATACAACGACCAGAAGAAGTGTAATATCTAGAAATGGTCACTTTTAATTGGGTACCATAAGTTAGTTTTAGAGGGCGTTGCACCAAGCCTTTTCCAAAGCTTCTAGCACCCATAATAACCGCTCTATCTAAATCTTGTAAACTACCGGATACAATTTCACTGGCAGAGGCACTACTTCCATTTACCAATACAACTAATGGAATTTCCTCATCCACGGGTTGGTTGTTGGTATGGTATTCACGGTTAAATTTCTTGACCTTGGATTTTGTAGTCACCACCAACTCGCCTTTAGGCACAAATAAGTTGGTCACATTAATAGCTTCGGATAATAAACCACCAGGGTTGCCTCTTAAATCCAATATAATTTTTTCAGCACCTTTTCCTTTTAAATCTAATAAGGCAGATTTGGTCTGTTCCGTTGCTTTGGCATTAAACTTTGCTAAAACAATATAACCGGTTTTGTTATCGATCATTTTAAAGAAAGGTACCGCATCTACTTCAATACCTTCACGAGTAATACTTGTGGTGTTTAATTTGCCTTGTCTTTTATAAGTAACATTAATTGTTGATCCGTTAGCTCCTTTTAAAAGCTCACTGGCATTATCTTCAAAATCTGCTACTTTGATATCTCCAATCTGTATAATTTCATCACCGGCCTTTAATCCTGCTTTATCTGCCGGATATCCTTGATGCGGTTCTATAATTAACAATCTATCATCAAAAGAACGCACCATGGCACCTATACCCGAGTATTCACCGGCGTTGTTTATGCGATACGTTTCAACATCTTGTTCGTTTAAAAATTTGGTATAGGGATCTAATTCATTCAGCATATTTTTAATGGCGGTATCCATTAATTCTGCCGGGTTGGTTTCATCCACGTAGTTCATGTTCAATTCTTTGAACAAGGTGGTAAAGATTTCGATCTGTTTGGCTATCTCAAAAAAGTCGCTCTTATAACTACTTCCAACAAATAGAAAAGCGATGGCAATTATGGGTACAAGTACTTTTTTACTTACTATTTTTTTCATCAATTTGTAGCTTAAACTTGTTTAAAACGAGCTTCATTTTATGATCTAACTGCTCAAAGGTGGGCATATCCTTACCAAGGTATAAAAATAGAAACGCAAAGTTTGCTTCTGTATTGTTAAAAACCAAGGCTTTGTTAAGTCTGTAAGACTCTCTTAGCAAACGTTTAATGTTATTTCTATCAACGGCACTTTTAAAATTGCGCTTAGATACCGTAACTGCAGTTTTAATAGGAACTTCTTTTTTCTCTACGGATAGATAAATTAATTTCAACGGATAAACGGAAATACCCCTACCCTCTTCGAACAATTGGGTTATGAGTATTTTACTTTTTAGTTTTTCCTTTTTTCCGAAGGTTGCATTCATTTATAAAAGAAGTTTAAAAAAAGAATTAGCCCCCAATATGGGGGCATTTATATCTTAAAGATTAGCAAAAGATACTACTCTGTTTGCCAAACATTATTCTCTAAATTAACATCTGCCATTAACTGAGAAGGATCTATTACAATTGCTTGTATTGAAGACATTGGTTTATTGATTTCAAAATCATAGGTTGGGTAAGCCCATGGCCAATCATCGATTACAGTTCTTTCAATACCCTCATATGGGTTCTCTTTTTCGCCTCGCATCATTCGTATAGGAGCGTAAAAAGTTTCTTTGGTACCATCATTATAAACCACCAAAACATCTAAAGGCATTGGCATAAGACCAATACGTTCTAAAGTAACTTTAGTGTTGTTTTCAGATGCCGAAACGTCTTTGATACCATAATCAATAGTATTCGTTGTCTGTGTCCAATCTGTTAAGTACCAATCTAGTTCAAAACCAGATACCTTTTCAGCAACACGTTTAAAATCATTAGGTACAGGGTGCTTAAATTTAAACTCTTCATAATACTTACGAATAGTTTCCATCAACTTATCTTGACCTATAACATAGCCTAACTGAGATAAAAATATAGAGCCCTTGCTATACGCAGAAATACCATAAGCAAAGTTAAGAGCGTAACGATCGGCATAGGTACCTTGAGGTTGTTCTTTGCCCGAAAGCGCCAAATTTCTATAGCCTTTATAAGTACCCTCAAATGGATTCTCTTTTTCATAGTCCATAATTTCAGTCATACAAAGCTTAGATATAAAAGAAGTAAAACCTTCATCCATCCACTCATGTTTAGCTTCATTAGTGGCTAAAATGTGTTGAAACCAAGAGTGCGCCATTTCATGAGCCATAACACCTACAAGGCTACCGAACTTACGGTTACCTGTAATAAGTGTTGACATGGCATATTCCATACCACCATCGCCACCCTGAATAACAGAATATTGATCATAAGGATATTTACCTATATTCTTACTAAAGAACTCCATAGCCTCAATAGTTTTAGGCTGAAGTTTTTTCCAATTCTCTAAAATTTTAGCATCGTCTTTATATAGAAAATGAAGTACAGGTCCATCAGGTACTTGTTGAATATCATGAATATATTCTGGGTCTGCTGCCCACATAAAATCATGTACCATTGGGGCTTTAAAGTGCCAAGTTAATGTCTTGCCTTTTTGTTTTTTGATTTTAGTGCCAGGTGTTTCATACCCATGACCAATTTCGTTAGGGTTTTGCAAGTATCCGCTTCCACCAACAGTATAGTCTTTGTCAATTGTCAATTTTACATCAAAATCACCCCAAACACCTTGAAACTCACGTGCAATATATGGATCGGCGTGCCAGCCTTCAAAGTCATATTCTGCCAATTTTGGATACCATTGGCTCATTGACAAGGCAACGCCTTCTTCGCTATTTCTACCAGAACGTCTAATCTGTAAAGGTACTTGACCTTTAAATTCCATATTAAAGGTAGACTTTGCACCAGCAGCTATCGGTTTTGCTAAATCAACAACCAATACAGTACCTTCTTCAGAAAAGGAAACCTTGCTGCCATCTTGTGTTAAAGAAGTAGCATGTAAGTAACCTATTTCACTATCGGTCAGAGAAGCAATTCTACTTTTCTTATCAGGCGTAGTCATTCTATCATCTGGATCGGCAATTGTCTGCAGGCGAATATCCATTTCACTACCTGGTTGAAAAGCGTTAAAATACAAATGGAAATAGACACGTTTTAACTCATCGGGTGAGTTGTTCGTATATACCAAGGTTTGAGTACCGGTATATTGAAAAGTCTCAACATCCATATCAACATCCATAGTATAATCAACATGTTGCTGCCAATAATCTGTCTTATTCTGAGCTAGCAACCCTATAGAAAAAATTGCTGTTAGAAATGTAAAAAATGATTTAGTCATATATAAGTTGTGTAAGTATTATAATTTTATCTGTCCTGCAGCTACTTTACTGGCTAAAACCAATGCATTGTAGGCATTTGCTATTTTACCAGAAGTAGAAATTTCATCTAAAGAACCACTTTTACCCGTGTTTTTACCTAGTACTACTTTTGTTTTAATCGGTAAACCAGATTGCAGTATTATTTTTTTCACTTGCGCAGCGGTTAAGCTTGGATATTGAGACATTACTAATGCAGCAACACCTGCAACACCGGGTGCTGCCATAGAGGTACCCGGAGAATATTCATATTCGTTATTAGGGTATGAAGAATAGATATCTGTACCTGGAGCAAAAATATCTACATTAATTTTTCCGTAATTAGAATAGCTTGCTACCAATTCAGATCCGTATTTTGGGTTCAAGGCACCTACAGTTATTACGTTATCTGCAATTTCTGGTCCGTTGTTTATTTGGTCATTTGGAAAATTTGCGTTGACAGGGTTATCTAAATCTGCACCATCGTTACCGGCCGCATGAACAAAAAGCACATTATTGTCTGCAGCATATTTAATAGCATCATACACCCAATCAGCATTTGGAGAAAAAGATTTACCAAAACTCCCATTAATAACTCGCGCACCGTTATCTACTGCGTAACGAATACCTCTAGCAATATCCTTATCATACTCATCACCGTTAGGCACGGCTCTAATACTCATAATAGCAACATTGTTAGCACCACCGTTAGCACCTTTATCGTTGTTACGTTCAGCAGCTATTATACCTGCTACGTGTGTACCGTGACTTTCATCATCTACTCTATTATTAGGGTTTCCATTACCGTAGTCTACATCGTTGATATCATAGGCATTATCACCAACAGAGGCCCTACCGTTGAAATCTTTATTTAGATTGTAGTTCAGTTGTTCTGAGTAATATTTAAGTCCGTTGTTCAATTCTTCAAGAACTTCAGGTATAGTATCTTTTATGCCGAACATTTGGTTTAAAATGGCTAGGTTACGCTGCATAGTCTCATCAGTAGCATTTATACCAGCTAAATCTTCCTTGGTATAAGTTTCTTTATTTAAATACTTCTTTACATCTGCATCTGCATTTTTTACAGCTTGGTAAATAGATTCATATTGTTCTTTACCTTGTAAAGCCTCATTATAACTGGTATCTAATTTGGTTTTAGCTTTAGCTAAGGTAGCAGCATCACCTATGCCCAAGCGAAGCATACGAACATATTCTAACTGTTCGTTATAAGATTCACCCAAAAAGTTATAACCGTGTATATCGTCAATAAAGCCGTTACCATCATCATCTATGCCATTGCCAGCTTTTTCTTTGGTATTGGTCCATAATATATTTACAAGATCTTCATGATCTAAATCAATACCAGAATCAAGAACGGCAACAATTGTTTTTGTTCCTTTTTTGTTCTTAATGATTTCGCTGTATGCTCTATCTACACTCATACCCGGAATGGTATCGGTAACTAAATCTAAGTGCCCCCAGTTATTCTTTTCACTAGTAGTAAGGTCAGAAATTTTTAATGGCGTAGCATCTATGTTTTCTACTGGGGTAAGAATTAATCCACTTCCACCAGCTGTTTTAGAGCTTCCGCAGCCTGTTAATATTGCAGCTATTGAAAGGGCAAAGATTGATTTAAAATATGAATTCGTCATATATGGGCAACTAATTAGTTAATGTTTATTGTTAATATAAGATTAATTGAAAAGTTCGTTAAAAGAATATATCTGATCTAAACGAACACCTCTATCTGTGTGTTTTAAGGTACAAAGTTGGTTATGTGCATCATGTTCAAAAAAGAGATAGTAATTATTGTCTGCAGCTTCGTTCAGGAATACCTTTTTTTCTGCCATCGTCATTAACGGTCTTGTATCATACCCCATAACATAAGGTAATGATATATGACCAACGGTAGGTATCAAGTCTGCCATATAGGCTATTGTTTTACCTTGATATGAGAATTGGGGCAACATTTGTTTTTCTGTATGACCATCAACAAAGCGGATATCAAAACCTAGCGGACTATTTTTAAGAAAATTTTCATCGGCATCATCAACAAAATACAAATGACCGCTCTCTTGCATTGGTATTAAATTCTCGGTCAGGAAAGATGCTTTTTCTCTTGGATTAGGTTCCATTGCCCATTTCCAATGTTTTTCATTAGTCCAGAATTTAGCATTCTTGAAGGCAGGTTCATATCCGGTTTTATTTTTATTCCATTGAATGGCACCACCGACATGATCAAAATGAAGATGAGTTAAAAAGACATCGGTAATATCATCTCTATGAAACCCATATTTTTTTAAAGAAGAATCTATTGTAAAATCTCCCCAGCGATAATAATAGCCAAAAAACTTGTCAGATTGTTTATTACCCATACCGGTATCTACCAATATTAACCTATCACCATCTTCAATTAATAGGCTTCTTGCAGCAATATCAATTAAATTATTACTGTCTGCTGGGTTTGTTCTTTGCCAGATTGTTTTGGGCACTACACCAAACATAGCACCGCCGTCCAATTTAAAATTACCAGTTTCAACAGGAAAAATTTTCATAATTAGCAAAATAATAAAAGTGTTGGTAATCTTAGGTTTATTAAGAAAGTATTATCATTTAGCCCGCAGATTATAAGACTTTATAAAGGCACAGTATTGTAAATATGAATTTTATTATGGATACTTTAATCGAGAACTAGTCTTCATTTAACAAATCGCCTATAGCATGATGCGCTAACGGTTTGGTCAAATGTTTTTTAATTACAGGATATTCTTTACTTTTTGTAGAATCTAAATTATCCAGGGAAGAACTTAGAATATAAATTTTACAATGATTTGTAAGTGTATCTGGTAAATTGACATATTCATCTAAAAATTCAAATCCGTTCATTTCTGGCATTTTGATATCCAAGAAAATTACATCTGGATAAGCTTCCGTATTGTCAATTATATTATTTAAATGAGTTAAAGCCTCAAGACCTGATGTCATGGTCGTAATTTGAGAAATATTTTCTTCTTTCGAAATGATGGCTTTGTTTATGAAGTTGTCCACATCCGAGTCGTCAATTAATAAAATATTTATATTCTTAGCCATATTATTTACCTGCTTGGTTTGGTATTTTTAAAGTAAACGTTGATCCGCTATTTATTTTTGATTGCACTTCTATTGTTCCTTTCAATTTTAATAATATTTCTTTTACTATAAAAAGCCCAATACCAGAACCCATAACTTTAGAAGATACTCTATAGAACATGTGAAATATCTTTTCTAGTTGGTCTTCCGCTATTCCAACACCATTGTCTTTTATAATTAAAACCGCTTCTTTTTTGGTTGTTTTTACATCAATCCAAATAGTAGCTTTGTCATTGCTAAGATCATGATATTTAATGGCATTAGATATAAAATTATTTAATATAACTGAAATTCTCTTACTATCTGAAACAAAATTAACCTTATCTACAACATTTATTTTAATAATTATTTTATGAGTATTTTCTAAATACCATAAACTCTCAATAGAATGTTCTATTAATTTAGTAAAACTTATAGACTCTAAGTTAAGAGCTAGGTGTTTATTTCTAGAGTATTCTATTATGTCTTTGATAAAATCATCTAATCTTTGAATAGATTTTTCCATCATATCAAGATGCTGATATAATTTAGGGTCAACCTCTTCCAATTGAATTAACTGAATTAATCCTAATACTGAAGATAGTGGGGCTCGCAGTTCATGAGATGCGCTATAGACGAAACTATCTAATTCTGAGTTCGTTTTTTGTAATTCTAAATATTGATTTTCTAAATTACTTTCAGCTTCTTTTCTTTTAGAATCGTCAAAAATATTCACCAATACACTTTTGTTATTATTTAAATAAAGCGGCACCATGGAAATTAGAAGGGTTTTTTTAGTTCCGTTTTTGAGTTCTATCCTATATTCTTGATTAACTATTTCTCCTGCTGTGTTAAATTTGTTCCAAAGTCGTTCCCTCTCATTTTTATCAATAATAATATCTCCAGATTCTACTATGGTCTTTCCAATAATTTTTTTATTTGTTGTGTTGAGAATGGTATAAGCCATTTTATTGGCTTCAGTAACTCTTTTCTGTTCATCTAGTAAAATCATACCCATTAAATTGGTCTGAAATGCCTTTGAAAATTTTTCTTGACTTTCTTTTAAGGCCTTTTCTGCTAATACACTTTTTGTAATATCCATGGCAGTTCCATGATAAATTAAAGGGTCTCCATCATCACTAAATATAATTTCTGCATAAGCTAAAAAGTATTTGAAAGTATTGTCATTTTTTTGAACCCTATAAATTACCGATTCTAAATTTTGAACTTCTTTGGTAGAAGCCATTCTTGATTCTATTAATGAAACATCTTCAGAATAAATAAGTTCTTTAATTTTTTTTGGCGTCATTATAGTATTTGGCGCTATCTCATGTATTTCATACATTTCTTTAGACCATTCTACAACCTCTTCGCTCATATCCCAATACCAGTAACCAAACTTGCCAATTCTAATAGCCGAATTCATTTTAGATTGAAGTGATAGAATTTTTTCTTCTGCTTCTTTTTGTTTGGTAATGTCTATGATGGTTCCTCTGTATTTTATAGGGGATTTATCCTCATTTCTTAAAACCTCCATTTCAGCTATAATATGCTTTATAGAACCATCTTTAAGAATTATTCTATAATTTAAAGAATAGGTATCAACATCTTCTGAAACCCTCCTTAAAAGTTCTCTATGACTTTCTAAATCATCTGGATGCATTAAACTTTCAACAAAGGGTAAAGTTAATTTGGTATTGGGGTCAACGTCATAAATAGAATATAGTCTGGGCGACCAGTAGAAGATTTTAGTTTTAAAATCATAATCCCAATAACCAATTTTACCAATCCGCATGGCTATTTCCATTTTATTCTTTAGGTCTAAAATTTCAATATCAGCTTCTTTCTCTTTTGTTATATCTATTACAGTACCTCTATATGTGGTAGCTAAATTTTCAGGATCTCTAATCACTTCTACTTCTACCATTAAATATTTAATGTTTCCATTTACTATGATACGGTAAGTAAAAGCATGATTAATTTTTTCTGTAACTAGGTCATTTACATTCTTTCTATGTAACTCTAAATCATCTGGGTGAATAATACTTTCTAAATAAGCTATGGTCAAAATTGTACTTTCATCCATTTCATAAATAGAGTACATGAGAGGAGAACAATTAAACGTTGCAGATTCAATATCAAAATCCCAGTACCCAATTTTACCAATACGAATAGCAGAATTCATTTTGGCTTGAAGTTCCAAAATTTCTTTTTGAGATTTTTTTCGTTCGGTTAAATCAAAACCAATAGCACCAATGGCAATTGGCATATCGGTTACTTTATCTTTAATTAAAAAACCAGAAAATTCAAGTGGAGTACAAATATTTGTTTTGAAGTTTTTTAATGGAACTTCACCTGTCCATATACCTTTTTCCATTATAGTCGGTATGTGCTCATTTGCTATAACTTTTTTATAATTATCTTCGAAAAAATCGAATATAGTTGCGTCGTTTATATTTGAGTCACTAGGTAAATTAACTAAATTTTTACCGGCATCATTCATGAAAAGGGCTTTACCATCTATGGTTGCCAAACCTATAAATCCTGGACTATTTTCAATAATAGAAACAAGTTTCTGCTTTTCAATATCTGCTTTTTTCCTTTCTGTAATATCTCTTATGATACCTAAAACTGTGGTATTGCTTAATTTTTTGGCACTTACTTCGGCATAAAACAAAGAGCCATCTTTTTTAACTAAAGTTCTCTCTGAACGTACTGTTTTTCCCTTCCTCATATCTTTATATCTAGAAGGTATTATATCAGCTTCTTCTGGAGAAACAAGTTCTTTCAGGTTTTTAGTTATCAACTCATCTTTAGAATAACCAAAAATATGTACACCGTAAGGGTTAATGTCTAAAATATTAGCATTGAAATCGCTTAATACAATAGCATCTGAAGCCTCTTCGATTAATAAACGATATCTATCTTGACTTATCTTTAATAAAGCTGTTTTCTCTTCTACCAGTCTGTTTAACTTAGTTGGCTGCTTCATAAAAAACCATACGAAAATTCCACACATTGAAGATAATAAAAAACCTAAAATAGAAAACAATAGAGTTGTTGAACTAATATCGTATTTCTTTGAGAATACATACAGTTTCCACTCTCCTTGGCTTGCTGTTAATGGTAAACCAATGGCATTCTCATAATTTATTTTGTTAGAAGCAAAAAATGTTTCTTCTGTTTTGTCAGAGTTTACTTTTACTAACTTAAAGGAGAATTTTTTTTCTTGAGCAGTATCTAATTGTATTGTTTTTACAATTGTTGACAATCTTACAACAGCTGCTGTAAAACCTTTGAATTTACCATCTTTATATAATGGCTTTCGACCAATAATCCCTGAACCTCCTTGTCTTAAATATATGGGTCCGGCAGTATAGTAATCTTTTTTTTCTATAGTTTTTTTTGCTCCAAATTTGTTATCTGGATCATTTAAAATATTTAGACCAATAACCTCGTTTCCTTTTAATGGATAAACATGGGTAACAACGCCTTCTTCGTTGACCAACTCTAGTGCATCTACACTGTTGTTACTATTTAAAAGTAACTGTGCTACACTATCAAAATTATTTGGAATACCAAAATTGTCGACTATAAAGGCTAAAGTTTGGGTGACATTATAACTTTGTCCCAAAGCATTTTGTAAATCGACCTTTAATTTAGAAACTCTTTTTTCAATTTCTTGTTGCTCGGTTTTTTGATTTAGCTGATGTTTTTGAAAGGCCACAAACTGAGTTATAGTAAACACTAGCAGAAATGCCAAAAAACCATAAAATAGGGGACTTTTAAGGATAGACCGCTTATTCGATTTAGACATTATTATAATTTCGGTTTTACTATAGCTAGTTTTATATTATTCTTATAACGTCAAATTCTAAATATTAAAATTGTTGAAACTATTAGAAATTAAACTTTTACATTTTTACGAAGTTAAAAAAGTATAACAAATAACAGGTGTTTTCTTTATATTTTGTAAGATTTAACTTAGTGTATACAATACACTTATTGACGATACATGAATTAATTAGATTTTTAAAATTTAACTTTTTAAAAGGTTTATGGCAAAACTGTTTAACAGTTAATCTAGATTTAAAGGGATTAACCTATCTTTTTGTAATATTTATGAAACAAAATACTTTAACATGAGATAATAATCAACGACATCTATCCCTTTCAATAATTAGATATAAATTCAATTCTTTTAAATTTAGTGTCCGAAATTAGCATGTAAAAAAGCGATGTTTACCTACGTATTAATGTTATATAGTGGGGTTAAATTGTTATTTTTATCCAAAATCGAATAAATGCTAGAGCTTGCTGGAATCATCATTTTAGGAATACTTGCTCAATGGGTGGCTTGGCGCTTAAAACTACCTGCAATTTTACCTTTAATTCTTATAGGTTTAATCGTTGGACCATTATCAACTTTGTATACTGAAGATGGTTCTAAGATTATTGAACCTATATGGAACGGAGACAAAGGTCTTTTTCCTGGTGAAGGTTTGTATTACTTTGTGTCATTAGCAATCAGTATTATACTTTTTGAGGGCGGACTTACGCTTAAGCGTTCAGAGATTAAGAATATTGGTCCGGTAATTACTAAACTGATTACCCTTGGTAGTTTAACAACCTTCTTTGGTGCGGCATTGGCAGCCTACTTTTTATTCGGACTATCATGGCAACTATGCTTCTTGTTTTCTGCCTTAATAATTGTAACGGGGCCAACGGTAATTACTCCTATTTTAAGAAATATTCCACTTAAAAAAGATGTTTCTGCCATATTAAAATGGGAAGGTATTTTAATTGATCCCATTGGTGCGTTGGCCGCAGTTTTAGTGTATGAATTTATTAGTGTAGGCGAAGGTCAAGCATATACCATGACTGCCTTGATTGAATTTGCTAAAATCTTGTTATTCGGTTTTACTTTCGGTTTTACTTTTGCTCATGCGCTTACATTTTTAATAAAGAAGAACTTTATACCACACTATTTATTGAATGTAGTATCGTTATCTGTGGTTTTAGGGGTTTTTGTAATGTCAGATGTCTTTGCACATGAATCTGGTCTATTAGCGGTAGTTGTAATGGGTATGGTAATGGGTAATACCAATTTACCGAATATTAAAGAGCTATTATATTTCAAAGAATCTTTAAGCATTCTTTTAATATCCATTCTGTTTATTTTACTAGCTGCCAATATTGATATTTCTGATCTAGAATTAATTTTTACATGGAAAACGATAGCACTGTTCTTATCCATTGTATTGATTATTAGACCACTTGGAGTCTTTTTAAGTTCTATTGGTTCTAATTTAAAGTTCAATGAAAAACTATTTATCAGTTGGGTAGGTCCTAGAGGTATTGTAGCCGCGGGTATAGCATCTTTATTTGGATCAAAATTACTGGCTAGAGGAGAAGCTGGGGCAGAGTATATTACACCACTAGTGTTCATGATTGTGCTTGGTACCGTTTTGTTGAATGCTACAACGGCTAGAATTTTTGCTAAACTAATAGGTGTTTTTCTAAATAAGTCTGAAGGAATTTTAATTTTAGGAGCATCTAAAGTATCGCGTTTAATTGGTGAATATTTACATAAAAACGAAAGGCACGTAGTATTAATAGACAATAACCAGTCTAATATTGATAAAGCTGAAAAATTAGGCTTAGAAGCTATTTCAGCGAATATATATTCAGACAATTTAACCGATAACATAGAACTGAATGATATTGGATACTTGATGGCCTTAACTGCAAATTCTGATATAAATAAGTATGCCATAAATAAATTTCAAGATGCATTTGGTGAGAATGGGTCATTTAGATTGGTAGATACAGATGAAATGTCTGACCCTGAGAATAACCCAAAAGAAGGCTTGTTCTCTCATACAGATGATTTTATTAAATTGACAGAAGCTGCAAGAAAATTTCCTGCCATTCATGAAATTGAACTTCATGATACAGAACACTATGAAGGCTTGATAGAAATAACGAAGGCAGATGCCGATATAGTTCCTTTGTTCTTGTTAGACCCAGAAGGCGATATTCAAATTATTACCGCGTTCAGTAAAGAATTTACAGACATTCAAAAAGGGTATAAGTTGGCGTATTTGGGTAAAATGTTTCCAAACGAAGACCCAGATAAAGAAGAAGCTAAAGAAAGTAAGTAAGCACACTTTTACTTTACATCCATAAAGATTATTTCTACACTAAAAACATTTGGTGTTACAGAACTCTTTTCACCAGAGTTACTCCCTGTTTACCCCCTTTTTGTCCCAATTGGGCAGAATCTACTTTATTAAAGCACGTACTGACTATAGTTTTACGGTATCATTAAAAACGACCAGTCATGAAATTTAAATTAACCTTTTTAACAGTAGCACTATTCATCACAGCTATTACTATTGCACAGAACACAATCAACGGTACTATCACGGACACATTAGAAACACCTCTTTCTTTTGCCAACATCATACTTTATGAGGTAGGAAAAGAAGAAGCGGTTACCGGTGTAATTAGTAATGATAATGGAGCTTACATATTTGAAAACATTGCAAATAGTATTTATGTGATTGAAGTATCGGTATTAGGGTTCGAAACCAAAAAATCTGATGAACTTCAATTATCAGAATCAAGTATAAAAGTTGATTTTACTTTACAAGAAGAAACTCAAACTTTAGATGAGGTTGTTGTAAAAAGTAAACGACCTCAAATTAAGCAGACTGCAGAAAAACTTATAGTAAATCTTGAAAATTCAGATATGGTAAATACCAATCTTCAGGATGTTGTAAAAAAGGTTCCAGGAATCATATTAACCAATGGTAATGTAAGCTATGCAGGTCAGGGTAATATTAGAATACTAATCAACGGCAAAACTACAGATTATATGGATACCGCAAGTTTATTGAGAGACTTGCCTGCTGACAATATTTCTAAAGTAGAATTAATACAACAACCAGGTTCTGAATATGATGCCGAGGGAGCCGGACCAATTCTAAACATTATTTTAAAGAATAATGTAAAACTAGGCACGCATGGTAATGTTAAGCAAATGGTGGGTTATGAAAATAGGTTTGAATATGCCACAAGTGCTTCGGTGGCGAGCTATAAAAACAAACTTAATTGGCAATTAAGTGCAGGGTATAGAAAATCTACTTCTAGAGATGATTTAACGCTGTCTAGAAAAGTATTGGATGACACCTATAAGCAAACCTCAAAGTCTGCTTTTGATCCTATAATTATTAATGTTGGTGCAGGTTTGGATTATTACTTAACAGAACAGCATTCTATAGGTGTGAGCGGTAGAATAGTCAATAGCGATTCTGACAGAATATCTAATAACAATACAACGATATCAAACTCAACATCAGATATAACTTTGTTGACCGATAATAGTTTTGATAGAAATAGAAATATTAAATCTTTAAACCCGTATTATGAGTTTAAAGATGACAAAAATAAATTAGTGTTAGATTATAATTTTGTGGACTATGGGTATGATAATGAAAACAATCTATTTCAGGTAGGAACATCGCAATTACCTTATGATAATAGACGCTATTTTCAAGATGCATCCTATAAGATTAACACCTATAAAACCGACTATAAACGTACGGTTAATGAAAATTTATCTTGGAATGCCGGTGCAAAATTTTCAGATGTGGAATCTGACAGCGATTTACAATCTTTAACCGAAGATGATGAAGGTGTTTTTCAATTTCAACCAGCTGAGAGCAATAGGTTTTTAGTTGATGAAACAATAGTAGCCTTGTATTCAAAATTAACTATAAAGTTAGATAAATGGAGTTTTTCTGGCGGATTGCGTTGGGAAGAAAGCGATACAGAGGGTACCGCGACAACTACAGGCGAGACAAGAACCAGAAAAATCTCAAAGCTTTTTCCAAGTGCAAGTGTTAGTAGAGAGATTTCAGAAGAGATCAGCGCTAATCTTGCATACAGTTATCGTATTCGTAGACCATCTTACAGCTCTTTAAATTCATTTGTGTATTTCTACGACCCGTTTACTTTTGAAGAAGGTAACCCTAATTTAAAACCAGCTTTTACAAATAGCTATCAGTTTAATTTGACGTATGAAAACCAACCGTTCTTTAATATAAGCTATAGAGAAACATCTGATCAATTGTTTGAAGTTATTACTCAGAACGATGCTTCGGCAGAAACTTCAAGAACCATGATTAATTTGGCAAAGAATGAAAATTGGAATTTTAGTCTTTTTGCCCCCTTAAGTTTTATTAACGGATTGGATGGTTATACGGGTGTGATTGCCAATCATAATCGTTATGCTTCAGAAAACCTAGACCCTGCATTAGATTTGTCTAAATGGAGTATTACCTGGTTTACAAGCGCCGAGTATGAATTGCCTTGGGAAATCAATTCAGAAATATCTGGATATTACACCTCTGGCGGATTAGAAGGCATTATTGAATATGAATGGTTAGCCGGTATCGATATCGCTATTAGCAAAAGTTTTCTCGATGATAAATTAAAGGTTAGTTTAGAGTATGAAGAGTTGATACAAAGACCTTTTACCGGTAGTGTAAGGTATGATAATGTAGATGCAACGGTGGTTTCTAATTGGGCAAGAAACAATGTATTTTTACAATTGAACTATAGTTTTGGGTCAAAGTTCGGGAAAGATAAAAAACGAGGAAATGCTTCAAAAGAAGAACAAGACCGTATTAAGCAAGACAATTAAAGTAGCGCATTAGATGAATACGAAACTAAACAAATCAGACTTTATATTGCTGGGTATTATTATTGGGGTAACATCTCTTTTTAATGTATGGCAGTATTATGTTTATGGTAATGATTTGTTAGAGTACATAGTTGATATTCCAACATACATACTAATGGCAATTATTGCTATAGGGTTGTTCATGTATTGGTTGTTGCCAAATTTTTTATTGAAGAAAACGAATTATTTTCTATTGATAATTTTAGCGATATTTATATTGACAGCTACAGGCTTCATTGAGAACCTTGTTGGATATTGGTCTTGTGAAAATGATTGCAGAACCTATCCTATTTGGCACAAAGCATTATTAGATGGTCTTTTTGCTGGTGCTGATAACGTCGGTATTCCCTTAGGGATTTTATTGACCAAAAAGTTTTATGAAAGTCAAACACAGGTTATTAAAATTCAAAAACAACAAAAAGAGAATGAGCTAAAACTTCTACGTTCGCAATTAGACCCTCACTTTCTATTTAATAACCTTAACACGTTAGATGCCTTAATAGATAGTAATGCTGAAAAGGCAAAGGAATATATCAATCGCTTGTCATTGATATACAGGTACTTAATTCAAACAAAAGATGCTGAGATTATGGAACTGTCTGAAGAAATGAATTTAGCCGATAATTATATGTTTCTGATTCAAACGCGTTTTGGTGACGATTATAATTTTCATATTAATAAGAATATTGATTTTTCAGACAAGTTCTTACCCACTGGTGCTATACAGGCGTTATTAGAAAATGTGGTAAAGCATAATAAGGTAATAGGAGATAACAAAGTACAAACAAGCATAGCCATTGATGAAGATTGGGTAACGGTAGTAAACAACAAATCAAAAGTTATAACAACCAACGATAGTTTAGGTACAGGGCTCATCAACTTAAAGGCCAGATATCAATTACTCTCTGTAGAAACACCTAGAATTGAAGAAAGTGAAACGGAGTTTAAAATTTCAATTCCGATTATTAAATTAAGTAACTAATTAGAGGCGCATGAAACTTTTAATTTTGGAGGATGAAATCCCAGCATATCAAAAACTATTAAGTCATCTTAAAACGTTTTTTGATGCAGACTTAACTAATCATTGGGCTAGATCTATCGTAGAAGGTAAAACTCTTTTAGAAGCTAATGCTTATGACCTGATTTTATCCGATATAAAGTTGTTAGACGGTATTTCCTTTGATCTGTTCAATGAAGTTCAAGTGAATAGCCCAATTATATTCTGTTCCGCTTATGATAATTATTTGTTTCAGGCATTTAATACCAACGGTATTGCATACATTTTAAAACCATACACGAATGCAGATTTCATAAAAGCCCTAGAAAAGTATAATTCTCTTTTTAAGCAGGGAGAATACAATAGTAAACTAAGCAATGAAACATTAAGTGCGTTAAAAACGGCGCTACAAGAAGAGCAGGCCAATTATAAGAAGCGATTTGTGATAAAACGACCCAATGGTATTCAACTACTGAACACCTCTGATATTAGTTTGATAGAGGCTTCTGGAGATTTCTGCATTGCGGTTGATCATGAAGGTAAACGACACCCTATATCACAAACACTTGGGAGTATAGTTCAACAACTACCGCCCAAAAAGTTCTTTAAAATCAATCGTAGCCAAATTGTACATATAGATTTTATAGCGCAAATAGAGAGTCACTTTAAAAACCGTTTGCTCATCACTATAAAAGGATGTACAGAAAAGGCAATGACAAGTACTTCAAGCACCTCAGATTTTAGAAAGTGGCTAGAGTAATTTAATCGTTCAATTTCAATACTGCCATAAAAGCTTCTTGTGGCACTTCAACATTACCTACTTGACGCATACGTTTTTTACCTTTTTTCTGCTTTTCAAGAAGCTTACGTTTACGAGAGATATCACCACCATAACATTTAGCCGTTACATCTTTACGCAAAGCTTTAGTAGTTTCTCTAGAGATAATTTTTGCACCAATAGCTGCTTGAATAGGAATATCGAACTGTTGTCTTGGTATCAGTTCTTTTAGCTTTTCACACATTTTTTTACCAATATGAACCGCATTATCTGCATGAATTAAGGCAGACAGGGCATCTACTGGTTGAGCGTTTAAAAGAATATCTACTCGCACTAATTTAGAAGTACGCATACCAATTGGCGTATAATCAAAAGAAGCATAGCCTTTAGAAACCGTTTTAAGTCTGTCATAGAAATCAAAAACTATTTCTGCCAAAGGCATGTCAAAATTAAGTTCAACACGTTCTGTGGTCAAATACGTTTGGTTCGTAATTAAACCTCTTTTCTCTATACATAAAGACATTACATTACCAACAAAGTCAGATTTTGTAATAATCGTAGCTTTAATATATGGTTCTTCTACACGATCAATACCAGATGGGTCTGGTAAATCTGTAGGATTATTAACAATAATAGGTGTTTCAGTATCTTTTCTGGTGAATGCATGGTAACTAACGTTTGGTACCGTAGTAATTACCGTCATATTGAATTCACGTTCCAAACGCTCTTGAATGATTTCCATATGTAGCATTCCTAAGAAACCACATCTAAAACCGAAGCCTAGAGCGGCACTACTTTCTGGTGCGAACACAAGAGAGGCATCGTTCAACTGTAATTTTTCCATTGATGCACGTAACTCTTCAAACTCATCGGTATCAACAGGGTAAATACCTGCAAATACCATTGGCTTAACATCTTCAAATCCCTCAATAGCATTTTTGGTAGGGTTGACCGCATCGGTTATCGTATCACCTACTTTAACCTCACGAGCATCTTTTATTCCTGTAATTAAGTAACCAACATCTCCTGCTTTAACACTTTTCTTAACTTCTTGGGTCAACTTCAATGTACCTACCTCATCGGCAAAGTAGTCCTTATCGGTAGCTACGAATTTTATCTTTTGTCCTTTTTTAATTTCACCGTTAATAACTCTAAAATACGTTTCAACACCTCTAAACGGGTTATAAACAGAATCAAAGACCAAAGCCTGTAATGCTTCGTCTGGGTTACCTTGTGGTGCAGGAATACGGTCAATTATAGCAGCTAATATTTCTTCAATACCAATACCGGTTTTTGCAGATGCAGGTATAACCTCTTCTGCATCACAACCTAAAAGATCAACAATGTCATCTGTCACCTCCTCAGGGTTGGCACTAGGTAAATCTACCTTGTTCAAAACAGGTATAATTTCTAGGTCGTTCTCTAAGGCTAGATATAAATTGGATATCGTTTGTGCTTGAATACTTTGCGCTGCATCTACAACTAACAATGCACCTTCACAAGCCGCAATAGATCTAGAAACCTCATATGAGAAATCTACGTGACCAGGGGTGTCAATTAAGTTTAATATATATTGCTCACCCTTATAGGTATAATCCATTTGGATGGCGTGACTTTTTATAGTGATACCACGTTCTCTTTCAAGATCCATACTGTCCAGTAGCTGTTCCTTTTTCTCTCGATCGGTAACAGATCCGGTAAACTCTAACAGTCTATCTGCCAAGGTACTTTTACCATGGTCAATATGTGCAATAATGCAGAAGTTTCTAATGTTTTTCATAGCGGTAACGGTAATAATAATGCTAATTTATACCAAGAATAACGCCCGGCACTAAAGAGCAATTGCAAATATAATCTAATTTATAGCGCTAAACTTTAGTGTGCTATGCTATTTATTATTGCATAGATTAGTTTGGATTACATATATTGTAGAAAATTACAACGTTTTTTTAGTTAGATTTGATTACCAACCCCGAGTCTCCATTGAAACTACTAACAGTTATTTTATTCTTTTGCATAGGCATGTCCCATTTTGGATATAGTCAAACCTTTGAATTAAAAGGAGAGGTTAAAGACCAATACCAAGAACCCGTAGCATTTGCTTCTGTATTTCTATTGACCGTTACAGACTCTGTATTGGTCAAAGGAAGTTCTGCCGATGAAAACGGTGCATTTAGGTTCTCTGATATTGCAGAGGGGCTCTATTTTTTAAAAGCGTCTTATGTAGGTCAAACCTCAGAAAACTTAGCGATTGAGATTTTAAAGGATACTAAAATTGGAGCTGTAATAATTGAGCAGCAAGCAGAATTATTAAACGAGGTGACCGTTACAAGCAATAAACCTGTAGTAAAAAGAGAGGTTGACCGTATTGTTTTTAATGTAGAAAACACGGTTATCTCTCAGAATAGCTCGTGGGATATTCTTCGTCAAACGCCCGGCGTAATTATGATGAATGATGAGCTGAAAGTTAGAAATCAGGCAACAACCGTTTATATCAATAACCGCAAAGTTCAACTGTCTTCTGAAGAGGTAAGAAGCCTTCTAGAAAATTACCAAGGTGAGAATATAAAATCTGTTGAGGTTATTCATAATCCACCAGCGAGTTATGATGCTGAAGGTGGTTCTATTTTAAATATCGTTACCAGTAAAAATCTATCTGTAGGGTATAAGGGGAATATTAATGCTGGGTATACGCAAGGAGTTTTTCCGAAGTATAGTTTTGGCACTTCTCATTTTTACAAGACTAAAAAGTTAAATGTAAACGCAAGTTACAATTACACCCCAAAGAAGGATTTCAAGAATACTTTGAGCAATACCAATTTTATGGATAATACCGGTGTTACTTCTATTTGGGATACAGATTTTGATCAAGTTATACGCACCAATACCCATAACGCAGGGGTGTCGGTAGATTATGAATTCAATGACAAGAACACACTAAGTTTAACTAGTAACGCACAGTTTCAACCAAATAGGGATGCTGATTTTTTCCAAGAAACTACTATTAAAAATAGTGTAGGGGCTTTAGATTCTTTATTTACGACCGGTAGTTTTTTAAGCGAACAAAAACATAATGTTTCGGGTGACCTTACTTTTAAACATCAATTTAAAGATCAGGCAAACTTATCTGTAAATGCGCACTATACAAATTTTGATTTAGACCGAAATCAAGATGTAAACTCAGATTATTTTCAACCTAACGGGTCATTTTTGAGGGATTTTAATTTCTCAACTATTGCCGATCAACAGATAGAGATAAAGACCGCTCAAATTGATTATACTGATTATTTAGGAAATGTGTTTTTTGAAACTGGGGTAAAAGGTTCTTTTATTGATTCTGAAAGTAAGCTAGATTATTTTTTACAAAATAATGACTCAGAGTTTATACCAAATTTATCTGATGACTATACGTATAACGAAAGTGTATATGCCGGTTATTTTAGTTTATCGAAAGATTGGAAAAAATGGAGTATTAAAACAGGGTTACGAGCAGAACAAACAGAGAGTTCAGGACTGTCAGTAAATGTGTCGACTATAAATGATCTTAGCTATTTTGAACTTTTTCCTTCGTTGTACATACTTCATACTATTAATGACCACCATAGTCTATCTTTTGATTATTCTAGAAAGTTAGAACGTCCTAGATATGAAGATTTAAATCCGTTTAGAACATATAGTAATGAGCGTACCTTCAAAGAAGGTAATCCCAACTTAAGACCTGGTTTTAGCCATAATTTTAATTTGAACTATACTTTAAATCAAGAGTATTATTTTGATTTCTACTACAGAGATAATGGCATGTATATTTCTACACTTACCTTTCAAGACAATAATAATTTTGTTTTAAGGGATATTACCCAAAACGCTTTAGAAAGCACCTCTTATGGCCTTGATTTTTCTTATGGTAAATCAATCACTAACAATTGGTATTTATACAGTTATATTTCTCTTTTTCATGAAGATGAAACTTTTATAACATTACAGAGCGATGAATATTCTTATAAAAATGATTTTAATGGAGCTTATGTTGACCTTACCAATTATTTGACCCTTTCTAAAGATGGAACATTTAAAGGAGAATTGGGTTTAGTTTATTTATCTGGCTGGTTACAAGGATCATTTATTCAAGAAGAGACTACAAATTTAACTGTTGGGCTGAGAAAATCATTTCTAGATAATAGAGCAGTTTTAAGTGTAAGTGCTAATGACTTATTAGGTAAATACAATAGCTACGTATCTTCAAAATATTTAAATCAAGACAATAGGTACTTGGTAGTACCTGAAACCCAATATGTAAAATTTGGCTTTACCTACAACTTTGGTAATTTTCGCTTAGAAGACAATCAACGTGATATAGATAAAATAGAACGTGACCGGCTTGATTAAGGTCAACTATTTAATTTTCAATTGGTTAATTTGTTTCTTAAGAAAAGTTTAAATATTTCGTAAGATAAATCAAGATAACTTTCCTACATTTAGTTAGAATACGAATACTAAATGCCTAGAAAATCATTATTAACGCTTCTTTTTTGTCTTACGTTTTCTTTAGCGTTTTCTCAAGAATTTATAATTAGTGGTTTTGTAAGAGACGATAATCAAACGCCTATTGTTCTTGCCAATGTCATTTTATTGAGTGAGGATGGTGAGTTTATTAAAGGAACCGTCACAAATGATCAAGGAGCTTATGAAATTAAGACAGTTACCACTGGAAACTACCGTATAGTTGCTAGTTATATAGCAAATACTGTAGAAAGTGAATTACTTTCCATAGCTGATAGTATAGAGATAGAAC
Source organism: Maribacter sp. (assembly GCF_039968975.1). Classification (GTDB taxonomy): domain Bacteria; phylum Bacteroidota; class Bacteroidia; order Flavobacteriales; family Flavobacteriaceae; genus Maribacter. The sequence goes on from NZ_JBDVOT010000185.1 coordinate 49,108, forward strand.
CACTTATATTACAAAGCTCACAAGAATTAGATGAGGTGGTTGTAACTCAAAAAAAACCAGTTATAGAACAGCTTGCCGATAGACATATATTCAATATCGAAAACACAGCATTATCAGATGGTGATATATGGGATGTTTTAAAACGCACACCCGGGGTAGTGGTATTAAATAATCGTTTGTATATCAACGGCAGCTCTAATGTCAATATAATGATTAATGGTAAGTTGGTAAACTTACCTAAAGAAGATATTATCAATTTATTATCGGGCAGTTCTGCTAGTAATGTAGAGTCTATTGAGGTGATTACTAGTCCCCCTGCAAAATACAGTGCAGAGGGTGGTTTGCTTATAGATATTAAAATGAAAAAAAACCTCATTGCTGGGTATAATGGAGCGATATTTAACAACTATACACAAGGGGTGTTGCCAAAACATACTTTTGGTACAGACCATTTTTTTAAAGGTAAAAAGGTAGATTTTACTACAAATTATAGCTTTAGCCATAATAGAAACTGGACTAGGTATTCTGATATTACCACATATTTTGAAAATGGAGAAGAAAGTGAGATTTGGACAGCGGAGCAGAAATTAATTGGCAATGAAAAAAGTCACAACCTAAATCTATTCTTAGATGTTCAAATAGATGAAAAGAATACCATTAGCCTTACCTCTACCTCTAGTTTATCGCCAGACGGAAGTACAAATTACTTTTCAATAACCGATATAGAGAATATTGAAGGAAATTTATTAGCCCAGCTAGATGGTTTAAACGTTATAGATGATGATACATATAATTCATCTAACTATTTAGATTGGATTCATAAATTGAATGATAATGGTGCAGAAATAAGTTCAAACCTACATTTTACATATTACGACTCTAAACAAGATCAAGAGCTAAACAATACTATTGTGCAAGGAATTACAGATAACACTTCTGAAAATACCTTGATGGTTAATACCGATCAAATTATTAATCTTTTTAGTGTGCAAACAGACCTTACTTTACCACTTTCCAAGCAGTCTACTATGGAAACCGGGGCAAAGGTTGCAATTATTAATTCAGAATCAAATATATCGCAGTCTGGTTTCGAGGAAACGGCAGAAGGCATATCACCAACAGGTTCGGGTATATTTAATTATGATGAAGAAATCTATGCAGCATATGTTAGTTTAAACAACAATTGGGAAAAGTGGAAATTAAACTTAGGATTACGTGCCGAGTATACCAATACAAAAGCGAGCTTAGACGTGCTTTCTTCATTAAATGAAACTTCTTATTTGAACTTGTTTCCTAATATGTCGTTATCATATAAGAAAGAGAAAAATGCTTTTTATTTAAAGTATTACAGAAGAATAAGAAGACCAAGATATAGTAGTATTAATCCTTTTCAATTTTACATATCTGCGAATTCCCTTTTTGAAGGAAACCCCAATTTGAAACCATCTTATAATCATTATGTTCAGTTCGATTATGTGTTTGATCGCGATTACAAATTGGTATTATTTGTTAATAGAAGATCTAGTGATGTCGCACAACAGATAACCCAAGATAATGAGAACAATACACTTGTAACAAGGTATATTAATTTGGAAACAAATTATAATTATGGTTATGATGTTAGTGTTTCAAAACAGTTTACTTCATATTGGTATATTTATTTTTTATTAAGGCAGTACTATGACAAGGATAGCTTTACAGATGTGGAGACCAATAGCCTTGTTGAAAATTCGGTCTGGTTAACCTCAATACGGGCAAATAATTACTTTACCTTATTAAAAGATGAATCACTTTTTGCTGATGTAACGTATCTGTATTATTCTCCATTTATTAGTGGTAATGCAAAGTTTGATTCCTTTAGTAAGGTTGGGTTGTCTTTTAGGAAAACCTTTATGGATAAGGATATAAGCATTTCTTTAGGTGTTCAAGACATATTTAATAATGGCAATAATTTCTCAAGAAGAAATTATTTGGATCAGAAAAATACAACGGCTACACGAATAGAGAATAGGTTATTGGTATTGGGCTTTAGGTATAAGTTTGGCAATACTAAAATCCGTGATAATTCTAAAAACAAGGATACAGACGAAAATAAGCGATTATAATATTTACTATGATAGCATTGCACCACATATACCTATACTGATTAGGCAATACACTCCCGCTAAGATCATAAATACTTTACCTGCCTTTTTCTTCTTGTAATAAAATAAGATAGCCCCAATTAGAATAAATAAAATAGCGGGACCGAACATTATTAGAAATAAGAAAGTAGCAAGACCATCTAGATTACCAACTTCTAAAATCATATCGTTTCGTTTTGTAGTTCCTTTAGTCGTTCAATCTTATCATCCCTATAAAACAAGTTCATAGTTTCAAAGGGGATAATTTTATAGTCTTTGTTTACAATGTGTACACAAGATTTCTTAATGGCGCGGACATCAAAATTATGGGCATCTATAAACTGCATGATAATGATGCGAAATAGGTTGTCATACCCTAGTTCTGGAGCATCAATTTCAGGTAGGCAGCACATAATACTCTTCAAGTTTTCCGATGCTTTTTCAACGGAATTTCCCGTACTAAAAAGTTCAATCATTTTACCGTGTAATTGTTCGTCCTGCTCGTAGATAATAGTATTTTTTCCTTCGTTCAGTAAATCATCTGGGTTGATGAACCTGGTTAGTGGGTTTACCTCATCGCCTATTTTTAGAGCATATGCCATCACCAATGCATCAGGATTACAAGGTACGGGTATTAAATCGTCCGATTCAAAAATGGGCGATTGTTCCAGAATATTACGGCGAACTTCTGTCAATGTAATTCGGTTTTCATCTACTTCAAAGTTTTCTAATCTACCTGCTATTTGGGTAGGTTGAAAAGTAACTCCGCGTACACATTTTTGCTTTAGCGCAAAATCTATGGTGTCTCCCATTTCATGGTCGTTCAATCCTTTTTGTAGAACAACAACTAGTGTCGTAGATAGGTTTAACTTGTTCAGGTGTTCCAATGCCTGTAAACGAACATCTGCCAAATCTGCACCACGTAAAGTTTGCAACACATGGTTGTCTAAAGAATCAAACTGTAAATACACTTCAAAATCTGGTGCATAGGTGGCTAATCGCTTTGTAAATTCAAAATCTTTTGCAATTTTAATTCCATTGGTATTTAACATTAAATGCCGAATAGGGAGCGATTTTGCATAGTCTAATATTTCAAAAAATTCTGGGTGAATAGTAGGTTCGCCACCACTAAGTTGAACAACATCTGGCTCGCCTTCATTTTTTACAATAACGTCGAGCATTTTCTTGATTTCTTCAAGGGTTCTATGTCTGCCATAAGTGGGTGAAGAACCGGCGTAACAAGTTGGGCAGGTAAGGTTACAGCGGTCTGTAAGTTCAATAACTGTTAGGCAAGAATGTTGCTCATGATCAGGGCACAGACCACAGTCATATGGGCAACCGTAATGTGTTTGTGTGTTAAATGTTTTAGGGTATTCAGAAGCTTTATTATAATTTCTTATGTTCTTATAATATTCAATATCATCAGCTATAAGTACTTTAGATCTACCATGCTCTTTGCAATTTTTTAGCATGTATACCTTTTCGTTTTCAAAAACGATTTTAGCATCTACCCGTCGTAAACATTTTGGGCAAAGGCTTAATGTAAAATCATAATACGTATAGTTTTTTTCGGACATAAGTTATTCCCCGTAGGATAAATTTATAGTAGTAAACAAAACAAATTAAACATAATATTTGAATGCTGCTTATACCAAGGCAATAAAAACTGTTCGGTTTTAAAAATTCGATACAGAAACGTAAGGAGAAATAACTGACCATAAACAGTTTAAAAAAGTCTCCGTTTCTATGCTCAATTTTTGATTTTTGAAGTCTTCGTATAATAACAAATAGAATAATTAAAAACACCACTTCATACAATGCAATAGGGTGCCTAAGAAGACCATCACCTAAATCTATTCCTGTAAAAAAGGTAGTTTCTTTTCCAAAGGTAAACTCTTTAATACCTGCTAAAAAGCAACCAACCCTGCCAATGATTATACCTAAGATAATAGGTAATGTAAACAGGTCTCCAGAAGAGTGCTTCTCCCCAATAATCTTCTTAACCAATTCAACGCCCAGTAAACCTCCAAAAAGACCACCCATTATGGTTTTATTGTTCAAATTATAGAGCCAACCTTCTTGAATATGCGCTACTGGGTTCTCAAAAAATGCTACTAACCTAGACAGAAATAAAGCCCCAAAAACCGCACCTATAATTATGGAGAGTCTGTTGTTTGAAGAAATGACATCGGTGCTTTTTTTTCGCAGGAAAACATAATATCTAAAGCCAACAAAGAATGCCAAGTATTCTAGAATAAGATGCATGTTTAGTTTTACACCGAACACAACTGGCTCAAATGGTAGCGAAACAATAAGTAGGGAGATGCTCATAAAATTACCATCTGAAAATAATTAAAAAGATTAAGTTTTGATTGTGGAACAAAACATAATCAAGCACTAATTTACCGTATTCACACAAAGTAAAGGCTAAGAGTATTAAAATAGGTGGTAGAACATTGTCTTATACCAAAAACAACATGAAATGCCCTTCACGTATTTTTATATAACTTTGCACCCGAAAAATAAAAGATACCAGTGCCAAAAATAGGAGACATACAATTACCAGAATTTCCGTTGCTTTTAGCACCGATGGAAGATGTGAGCGACCCGCCGTTTCGTGCCCTTTGTAAAGAGCAGGGAGCAGATGTGGTATACACAGAATTTATTTCATCGGAAGGATTAATTCGTGATGCCGCCAAAAGTGTCATGAAATTGGATATTTATGAAAAGGAGCGTCCGGTAGGTATTCAAATATTTGGTGCCAATTTAGATAGTATGTTGCAATCTGTAGAGATTGTAGAAAAGTCTAAGCCCGATATTATTGATATTAATTTTGGTTGCCCTGTTAAGAAAGTAGTATCAAGAGGAGCAGGAGCTGGAATTCTAAAAGACATTGATTTAATGGTCTCTTTGACCAAGGCTATGGTAGAACATAGCAGTTTGCCTATTACCGTAAAAACAAGATTAGGTTGGGACGATAGTAGTATTAAAATTGTTGAGGTTGCAGAACGTCTACAAGATGTAGGTTGTGCCGCAATTGCAATTCATGGTAGAACACGTGCTCAAATGTATAAGGGAAGTGCAGATTGGAATCCTATTAGAGACGTGAAGAACAACCCTAGAATGCATATACCAGTATTTGGTAACGGTGATGTAAACTCACCGGAGACTGCTATGAAAATGCGTGATGAATACGGATTGGATGGCGCCATGATCGGTCGCGCAAGTATTGGCTACCCTTGGATTTTTAGAGAAATAAAGCACTTTTTTGAAACAGGTACACATTTAGCCCCACCGACTATGGCAGAGCGTGTAGAAGCCGCTCGTCGTCATTTACAAATGTCTATAGATTGGAAAGGTGAAATTTTAGGTGTTTTTGAAACCAGAAGACATTATACCAACTACTTTAAAGGGATTCCTAATTTTAAGGAGTATCGTATGAAAATGGTGACTAGTGATGATTCTGCATCAGTATTTGCAGCTTTTGATGAGGTGTTGCAGAAGTTTGGCGACCACGAATTTGTAAATCCGTAATCTCCATAAAATTATAAGACCCTTATTATTTTTGCAGAGGTGCTAACTTCATAGCCTTTGGAATATTTTCTTTCTCCAGTTGCTTCGTTATAATTTAATATATAATCGGAATAAAGTTTACCTAACTCTTTTTGTGATTGTTTTACAATGTTAGATTTTATATCTAGTTCAGAAGCTTGGTTTAAAAAGGTATTTGCATTTTTAAAATCTTCCATCATAAGCGATAACTGTGATAGGTTCATAAGTATACCCCATTTAATTTTAGCTATTTTTTTGTCGCTAGTATCTTCATAATTTGTCAATAAACTTTTCCAATAAATAATATGGCTGTCTATTTCTTTCTTGTTTTTTCTTGCCAGGTTAAGGGTAGATAAATTGGCTATAGAAAGTTCGGACATCTCAGTAAGTTTGTCTTTGGTTTCATCTGCTAATGCTTTGTTTTTCTTATCTTTTACAAAGTAAAAATTGGTATAAATGTCAACCATATTATTGTCATAGATATCTTGAATAGTGTTTATGATTTTCGAAAGAAAAGACTCCCCAAGCTTTTTGTCCAAGTACATTTCTACCATATACGGACTTATGTCTGGCACTGCACGCCCGCTTTCTAACATTAGATACTTTTCTTTTTCATCTTCTGAAAAGTTTATAGTGATAGGAATTTTATTTCCTTGCACATCTACTTTTGGCAATAGAGGTATTTGCCATAACTGTGTCAGTTCTTCTTTATAGTAAAAGAGTAGTTTAACACTTTTATTGTCTTTTGGAGATATATTAATACTATAGGTTTTACCTACTATAGGAGCAATAGTTCCTGTAACTTCTAAATCATCTGCAGAAATACCGTTAATGGCAAAAAACATATCTGGAGATTGTTCACCGGTTATTTCTTTAAAATCTTCAAGCTGAAGACCTTTTTGAAATTCATCCTTTGTAAAGTTTAACACCTCTTCAGGCCCTAGTACAACTTCTGCCCAATAAGTTTCACTTTGTTCAGGGGCTAACTGTTCTGCATAGTTTGGTATGTAAACCTTAAAACCTTTTGACTTTAATGTTTGGGCCTTTAGCTGTAGGTTGAAGACAGCTACAAATAGTAATGGAATAATTTTCTTAATCATTGGTCAGGTGTTTTAAGTATTTTATTTTATAAAAATGAAATACTGTTTATAGATAAATTAATGGTTAGTTGCCTTGATATCGTTTATTATATCTATCGCTATATTCAGGTTTAACGCTGCTTTCCCCATCGAGAAACAATCTTTTTTTGCGTTCCATTCTAAATTCAGCTTTATGTTTGCCATCATTCAAATAAGAACTAAGACCCCCGCGAGAGCTATAAGACACGCCTAAATCATATTGAGCCATTGCTGCGTCATAATCCTCTAGAAGAGCATATAATGAGCCTAAATTTCCATGTACAAATACTTTGTAATCACCGTGTGTCTTGTAATCTTCAGAATCTAATAAGGCAGTAAGTTTTTCAATTAACCGTTGTACTTTTTCATTTCTGGTGTTTCTAGATTTAAGACCTGTATCAATTGCTTGCAAGTTTTTAATAGCTTCTGTAATTGCAATTACGTCATCTTCAGAAGTAAGTTTCTTCGTTTTCTTAAGCTTAATAAAAGCCATATTGTTTCTACCATATGACATTTGTGCTCTTCTTGCAAAACCTTGGTAAGCATTATGTACCAATACAAGAATATCGTCGTTTGCACCGTAGGCAACATTTTTACTTTTATTTACTGCTACTATAGCGAAATCTTTGCCTTTGAGCTTACTAACAATTTCGCCTACTTGGTCGTTAAATACTAAAGAATCTTCAGCTATAATTTTGTCATGATATTTGGCAGTATACTTAGCTTTAAAATTGGCGAATACATTATAGATAGTATCGCTTTCACCTTTTTTATAATACAGTTCAATATCGCTACTGTTTAGATTGTAATATAGGGTATTGGTTTTATTGCTTTTTAAGTCATCATGCTTTTGAAGCACACTAAGCGGATTCGTATAATTTTTATAGTCAGGATGATAAGTAGGGCGCTTATGGTTAAAGTTGTCAATGGTAACTATTTCACCACGGTAGTCTTTCATGGTAATACTACCGGTCTTTAAATCATTGTCCATTTTATAATATTCTACACCAGAAGGAGCAGGGGAATACGGGAAATTAAATTCACGGAGCTTTTCGTAAAACCCACCAGCTTTCTGTGCGTTTGTGGTGAAAAGAGAAAAAATAATAGATACTATAACTAAAAGTGTTTTAGAGTGTACTTTTGAAATCTTCATGCCTTTGTTAATGGTTAATTGTGCTATAAGATAACAAAAACAAATGTGAGATATTGTATTAAGCAGATAATGAGGACCTTCTAAAGGTCTACCAGTTTTTTATTGATACGGCTACTTGCAATCTTAGAGGCAATAATACCTAGTACAATAATAGTTGCCAATACAATTGCAATGTTGATGAATTCAAATTTCACAGGATAAGCCAATGACGGCGTAATCTTCAGCCAGCTAAAGGCAAGTTGTGACCAAACAATTAATACACCTATAAGCACACCTATAAATCCGCCAAAACCGGTAACAAGAATTCCTTGCACAAAATAAATTCTACGTAATTCTTTTATCGTTGTACCAAGACTATATAGCGTTTTAGAATTTTGCTGTTTATCTAAAATCATCATGATGATAGCACCTACCACATTGAACAGGGCAATGATAAGCACTAAGGTGAAAATAAGATACGTTGCTACATTCTCGGTGTTTAACATTTTATAGAGCGTACTGTTCAATTGCTGTCTATTTTTCAATTGTACGTTATCACCTAGAATGGTTTGTATTTCATCACGTACGACGCTAGGCTCAACACCTTCATCCATCTTAAAATTAATGCCGGAAATAGAGAGTGAATCTTTTTCTAACAAAGCCTGTGTCAACCGTAAATCGGCAAATACATATTTATTATCCAAATCAGCTTCTACAGCATATACGCCACCAATAACCATTGGTAATTGATTATAAAGCGATGAAATACTTTGCTGTGATATAGAACCCTTACCTGGCTTAAAAGCATAAATCTGCATAGGACTACGAAACTGGTTGATGGTTACCCCTAAGATATTTGCTATACCTAAACCAGAAACAACTTGAGTATCGTTAATGGTCCAATCGCCAATGTAGAGTGTACTATCAACTCCGGTTACTTTAGTGTAATTACTGTCAATGCCTTTTATATAGGCAATATGGTTTTTGCCTCGGTGCTCAAGAGATACTTTTTCTTCTATTTCTTTAGAGAAAAATGCTAGTCCGTCAACAGACTGCAAACGTTGTTCTTGTTCTGGAGTAAGGGTAAAAATCTTTCCGGTTACGGGAGAAGCCTTTAAATCTGGGTCAAAAGATTCGGTAAAGGAAAGGCTAAAAGTTTTTAATCCGGCGAAAGCCGAAAGCACAATAAAAAGTGCAGCAGAGCCAATAACTATAACTAAAAAGGTGATAAAATTAATGATGTTGACCGCGTTCTGGGTGCTTTTAGAACGTACATACCTTTTAGCGATATAAAGAGGAAAATTCAACCGATCAGCTCTTTTTACGTTTAGGTAACAAATCTCTGTTTTCTATAGGGTTTTCTTCTCGTTTCAATGACTTTTCAATATTCTCAATGTAATCTAAAGAATCATCAAGGTAAAACAACAGTTCAGGTACTCTACGCAATTGGTTACGTGTACGCTGAGAAAGTTCATGTTTAATAAGTGGTTGGTTAGACTTGATACCTTCCATCAATTCTCCCGCTTTTTCATTAGGGAAAATGCTCAAATAAATTTTTGCGATAGATAAATCTGTAGTTACGGCAACCTTAGAAACTGAGATAAGCGTATTACGTAGTCCGCCATCAATGGCAGCTTTTTGTAGAATATCTACAATATCTTTCTGAATGACCCCAGCTATTTTACGTTGTCTTTGCGTTTCCATACCGCAAAAATACATAGAAATTGTATCTTAACCCCTATATGATGTACACTGAAGCAAATAAGGCATGAAAAAGATAGAACATTTAGGTATTGCGGTGAAGAACATGGAAGATTCTAATGCCCTTTTTGAGAAACTATTGGGTGTAGCGCCTTATAAACAAGAAGAAGTAGCGTCGGAAGGTGTAATGACATCTTTCTTTCAAAACGGACCTAATAAGATAGAGCTTCTAGCAGCCACAGAGCCAGACGGACCTATTGCCAAATTCTTAGAAAAAAAGGGAGAAGGCATACACCATGTAGCTTTTGAAGTAGAAGATATCGTTGCAGAAATGGAACGGTTAAAGAAAGAAGGCTTTACGCTATTAAATGAAGAACCAAAAAAAGGAGCCGATAATAAGTTAGTAGCCTTTGTTCACCCAAAGACTGCAAATGGTGTGTTGGTAGAGTTATGTCAAGAAATTAAAGAGTAAGCTTTATTTTGTTTGTGACAGTTAAAAATAAGTAGTAATATTGCATCCGCAATTCGCGGGTTTTGTAATAACTGGTTTGAGCACCGGTTTAAATCTAAATATGATTTTACAGAACAACATATAGAATTGTTACCGGTCCTATAGCTCAGCTGGTTAGAGCACCTGACTCATAATCAGGTGGTCCCTGGTTCGAGTCCAGGTGGGACCACATATAAAACTCCTTTAAATCATTTGATTTAAAGGAGTTTTTTATTTTTAGGTATGTCTTCACACACCTATATTCTCCATAGTACTACACTCGATCAATTCTATATCGGTGCGTGCCATAAAGATTTAGAACAACGGATTGAAAACCATAATGATGGTACTTATGGTACAAAAAGTTTTACTTCGAATACCTGTGATTGGGTTTTGTGCTAAAAAGTTCTATTAACCTTGATACATTTTTAGCATTTCTTTATCAGACACTTATTACAAAGGATATAATATAACTATTTAATCTAGTTTAATTTCCCATATGTCATTTAGGTTATTAAATGAAGCCACATTACCGGCAGATAGAAATAATTTATTTTTAAAGGTAGTTACTTTATGCAAAAATCTAGTTGAATACGAAGAAGGGAACTGTTCCGCCATAAACCATGTATTGCCATCTGATGTATACCAAATTTCATTATCAGTATCCGTCTCCAAATTTGCTTGTCCACCAAATATCCACATTTTATTTTCATAAATTGCGGAAGCGGAAATTCGACGAGGAGTAAATGCTGCATTTTCTGTAACAACATCCCAATCAATGCCATTTAAACTACTCCAAACACTATTCGTATTTCCTTCAGGTCCTACTCCTCCAATTACCCACATTTTGTTATTAAAAACAAGACATTCATTAAGAATACTTCCGTTTAAACTGTAGTTGTTGGTTGCTAGTTCCCATTGCACTCCATTTGAACTAAACCATATATCGTTGACAAAATTATCCCAATCAAAACCATTAATAACCCAAATTTTATTGTCAAAAACCACGGAAGAGTGTAATCTTCTTGGTTCAAATTCTGCACTATCTGTTTCTAAAACCCAATCTAGGCCGTTTGTACTAGACCAAACATCATTTGCTGGGATGAGTTCATCATTTTCATTTTCAGTAAGCCCTCCGATAACCCATAATTTATTATCAAAGACTACAGAAGTATGATCAGATCTTCTTCCGAAAGGTGCATTGTCTATAACCAAACTCCAGTTAATTCCATCTGAACTTGACCATACGTCTTTATTAAAACTACCCCCAATTATCCACATTTTATCATTAAATGTGACCATTGTATGGGCGTGTCTACTAGTAAATGTTGCATTTTCTGATATTTGGGTAACAGATAACGACAATGATCTTGTTGTAAAACTTGAAGTAGATGATTCGCGAATATTCTGGTTTTCATCGATTGCTATTACTTTCCAGTAGTATCTGGTGTCAACTGTCAATTCATTTGTAATAGAAAAAGTTGTTAAATCTAAATTATCAGCAATTATAATAGATGGGTCGGGGTTGGTATCTAAAATAAATTGATAGGAAACTAAATCTCTTTCGGGGTCAGTAGCAATTTCCCAATTGAATGAAGGCAATAGATTAACGTTTTCTGCATTATCAACAACATCTATCAAAGAAAATAAATTTGGAGACATATTTTCTTCTGTGAATGAATCGTCGGTGATAATTGGACTTTCGTTTTGTGAAGAAGCGCAACCAGATATGATTATTAAAATGAGAAATCTAAATATTTTCATGCTTTAGTTTACGTAAAACTATAACATTCTTCCAATATTTGAAAAACACGTAGACTTTGTTTTTTCATTTTAAGCGTGTATTGGTTAATACTTCGAAATTAATATTTTATCCATTAAGAAATCATTTCCTCAAGAACACCCCCCTCAAATCACGAACTTAGAAATTAACATTTCTTTTAACATAATCTTTGTTTGATAGATTTACCTAGCTCTCTACTATTTCTTAATTTCCTAGTTCAAACAAACTAATTCGAAAAATGACTACAAAAAACTCTTGTTACAAGGCGGCATTGCTGACCCTTGTACTCGCCATTTCGTGCATATCTATGACGATGGCGCAAACCGTACCTTCGCCAGAAGATGTTTTTGGCTTTAAAGTAGGTGCCGACTACAAACTGGCAGATTACAGCCAAATTGAAGATTACCTTGGGCAACTAGATGCTGCTTCTAATCGCGTAAAAAAAGTTGAAATTGGTACAACGGTACTAGGTAGAAAAATGTACATCTTGTTTATCTCTAGCGAGGAGAATCTTAAAGATTTGGATAAATGGAAAGACATCAGCACTAAGTTGGCACGTGTACAAGTATCTGATGACGAAGCCATGAAGCTATCTGAAGAAGGAAAAGCAGTTGTGTGGATTGATGGTGGTATGCACTCTACGGAATTAGCACATGGTCAAATGACCTCTGAATTTGCCTATACCTTGGCTACTGCTGAAACTACAGAAATAAAGAAAATTAGGGACAATGTAATTACCATACTAATGCCCGTTATGAATCCTGATGGGTTAGATATTGTTGTAGATTGGTACAAGAAGAACCTAGGTACCGCTTATGAAACCTCTCGTCCGCCAATTTTGTATCACTATTATATGGGTCATGATAACAATAGAGATTGGTTTATGAATACCATGCCAGAGACCTATAATGTTACTAAGATATTGTATAATGAATGGTATCCACAGATTGTGTATAACCACCACCAATCATCTCCTTCTTGGACAAAAATTTCATTGCCACCATATGCAGATCCAGTAAATCCAAGAATTCATCCAGCAATTACTGCGGGTGTAAGTGAGGTAGGTTCTGCAATGACCAAAAGATTTTCATTGGAGAATATGCCAGGTGCAATTGCCGATAATTTTTATACCATGTTCTGGAACGGTGGTGGGCGTACCGTACCTTACTACCATAATATGATCGGAATTTTAACCGAGGTTGGTCATACAAGTCCGACGCCGCGATTCTATGATCCAGAAAAATTACCTAAAACCGTTGCTGGTGGCACACCTACAGATGGTACAGATATTATGTATCCAGATCCATGGAAAGGTGGCGAATCTCATTTTCGTGATGCTGTAGATTATATGTTAACCGCTACATGGGCTACTTTAGATTTGGCAGCTGATAGAAAGAGTAATTACCTATATAACATCTACAAAATGGGTGCTTCGGCAATTGAGAAATCTAAAGAAGAAGGTCCGTTTGCTTATGTGATTGGTAAAGATCAATGGGATGCTTTTGAGTCTGTAAACTTGGTAAATGTATTGTTGAAAGGTGGTATTGAAATTGAAAAAACCATCAAGAGTTTTGAGATTGATGGAAAGAAATATGAAAAAGGCACCTATGTAATTTACACGGCACAAGCCTTTAGACCTTACCTAATGGATTTAATGGAAAAGCAAAATTACCCAACACGTTTTCAGTATCCAGGTGGCCCTCCAGATACCCCCTATGATTTAGCAGGATGGACATTACCAATGCAAATGGGTATCACGGTAGATAAAATTGCTGAACCTTTTAAAGTAGCTACAGAAAAAGTATCAGAAGAAGCACCATATTATGAAGGTGAAATAAAAGGAAATGCATCTTTTGGATATTTATTGAGTGCCAACAGTAATGCATCGGTAATTGTAACCAACAAAGTGTTGAATGCAGGTGGAACGGCGTATAAAACAAAAGCATCTTTTAAATCAGGGAAAACAACATATCCGGCAGGTGCTTATATCGTATCGGGCGGTAGTGCTTCTGTAGAAGACTTAGCAGCTGAATATGGTTTAGAAGTAACAGGTTTATCTGCAGAACCAAAGGTAGAAATGACAAAGGTTCACGCACCAAAAGTAGGTCTGTATAAGTCGTGGGTTTCAAATATGGATGAAGGATGGACGCGTTTTATCATGGATGAGTATTCATTTGAAACAGATACTCTTCACGATACCGATATTCAAACAAAAGATTTATCTCAGTATGATGTATTGATTATACCATCGCAACGACCAAAATCTATTCTTCATGGTAATTCGCCACTAAAAATGCCAGAGAAATTTACGGGCGGTATTGGCTTAGAAGGGTCGGTAGCCTTAAGTAATTATGTGAAAAATGGAGGTACCTTATTGGCTTTTGATGAAGCTAGTAACTATGTAATAGAGCAATTTGGTTTGCCGTTAAAAGATGCTACGGAAGGCACAGATAGCAATGAATTCTTTATACCAGGATCACTGATTAAAACGGGTATAGAAACCTCACATCCGCTGGCATTTGGTATGCAAGACACCGTTGCGGTTTCTTTCAACAAGAGTCGTGCTTTCGTAATAGATAAGCAATCAAAAAAAGGCGAAGGTGGTACAGAAGATATAAAAGATGCTCCGGCACCAGAAGTTGAGGTTATTGCTAACTATGCGGCAAAAGATTTATTGATGAGCGGTTGGGCAATGGGCGAGAAAAAGTACATCGCTAAAAAACCGGCTATGGTAAAAGCAACATATGGTAAAGGTTCTGTAGTGTTGTTCGCTTTTAGACCACAGTTTAGAGCACAACCAAGAGGAACGTACAAGCTTATTTTCAACTCCATTTTTGAAGGTGCTGCAGAATAGTTGATTACTAGGAACGCTAGTAATATTCAGGCGCAGTTTAAAGTATTTAACGCAAGCTTAGATAATTATATAATAGAAATGTCCATCTCAATTTGATGGGCATTTCTATTTTAAAATATTTTTTAATAATTCAAGCAGCCTAAAAGGCTGCTTTCTTGGTTTTTAGGTGATTTATATACCAATGGATTCCATCAAATTCAAAAAACCGATTTTTGTATTTCCTAATAAAATGTTAAATTGAAGCAGCCCTTAATATTAGTGTACTAAAGTTCCCCCAGAATCTATTAGTGTTGCTCTTTATTAACGGGCTTTTTTTAGCGATGTCCAACTACGAATTAATTAACCTTTACTTTTTATCCCAATTAACGTTACTTTCAAGAAAATCTATTGAATTGGTAACGTAAGAGTGAAAATTCTAAAAATTCAATTAACTTTAATAGGTATATACCTTACTAAGGTTTTTTACCGAACAGAATTCAAAGAATAGTATTAAATTAGGCAAGCACTATATAAAATGCATTTGTAAATAATGGCAAAAATTGAAATTAAAGGTTCCCCCGAAGAGCTAGAAAGAGTAGCTACATTTTTAGCAAACAATAATGTAAAGTTTGATATTGCCAATGATTATGGCAATCATTCTCTAGAAGATTTAGAAAAGTATGAGCATCTGAAAACTAGGTTTTCTGACCCGGTTCCAGAAAAATAACTCAGCGACATGAAAGGCTTACAACAAATAAAATCTGAGATAGAATTGTTGACTAGTACAAGTAACAAAACTGAACTAGAAGTAGTAGATGCATTACAAAAATATTACTTCAACAAAGCTGTAACGGCCGAGATTAAGTTATACAAGAAGAAAAAGAAAAAGGTAGCTCAAATTACCAAAGACCTTAAAATTAGTCACCGTAGGTTCTATAAGATTTTAGAGGATAAAAAGATAGAATTTACCAAATACAATAAGTCTAAAGAAGAAACGGCAGAATAGTTTTCTTTGAGTAGATTCATTGGCTATAACCCAAGAGAAATGAGATTTATAAAGTACATACAAGTATTTCTTATTTCTGTTTGGGTATCTCATGCTGCCTATTCTCAAAAAGTAACAGTGAAAACTCAAGTACAAACTACGGTTAGTATTGAATGTACCGCTGATGGTTGTTTTGGCAGTTATTATGGCAAAGAATTTATAGATGGGTCAGATGTTGCTCATCAGTTTTCTAACACCATGTCTGCCAAAGTTGGGGATAAATTAAAGGAACTCTATTCTAAGGATAAGTACGTAAAAGTAGACTTTACGAACATAGATATGTCTACCGAAGGTATGGGTTCTGGTATGGTGACGTATAAGCTTAAGATTCCGTTTGTAACTGTGGCTACTAAATGCGATGCCTATACATCTTTTGATCATGTTGGTGGGTGGAATCACGCTCCTTCATTACCTAGAAGAAAAAAGGAATTAAGTTCTCTTTTACTGCCCGGCGAATCTTTAGATATCAGTAAGCTAAAAAAGACCCCTGAAGGTTTACAGGAATATTGGATTCAGTGGAAGAATAAGAACACCCAAAAACGTTGTAACAAATAGCAAAATTAATTTAATAAACCGTCTTAATTATTAAAAATGAACAAAGAATCACTCTCTAAATTAAGTAATGAAGAATTACTTAAAAAGCATACTGCTGCGAAAACTATGGTATGGCTTTTGGCAATTGTTCTAACAGGGTGCTTACTTTTCTTTATCTATATGTCTATTAAAGATGGGATTACTCCCTTATTAGCAGTTCCGTTAGCGTTATCAGCTATTATTCCTTTGAATGTGAAGAATATGAATACGTTAAAAAGGGAATTAGATTCCAGAAAATAAGCTTTAGTCATTTAAAAAAGGAAGACAAAATCAGAATTATGAAAAAATCTACCATTGCAATTATAGGAATGACAATAGCGGTGGTCACCATCGTATCTACTTTTATTAAGGACAATGATGCTGGTACGTTATTCGGTTATGAAATTGATATTTGGATGTATCGCTTAATTTGGCTTGCTTTATTTGGAGTAATTTTGAATGGATATTTGCAAGAGCGGAAAAACACATAATTATCTTTTGAATTGAACAATAGTACTGTTTCAGATTTAATTTAAACGAATTAGTGATAATATAGTGTCATTTTGTAGCTCAAATTAAAATTTATGTAAATAATCACCAAGTATTTCGACTCACACATCACATGAAAAAGCGAAAATTTAAAATCAGTGATATCATATTTGTCGTGTTCATTTTGTTGTTGATAATTCCACAGACAAGAACACCAATTCAGGTAGCGGTCAATAAACTGAAAGTAGCGGTTTGGTCGCCTAGTGTTGAAGATGAAGAAGACCAGAATGAGGTGGTTCCGTTTCAATATGCCGTGGTTGATATGCAGGGTGAAACTAAAAGTATAGCGGTTGGCAAGGGCAAGGTTATTTTTATCAGTTATTGGGCAACTTGGTGTCCGCCATGTATTGCAGAATTGCCAGGAATTCAAGAGTTGTATAAAGACTATGGAGGCAAAGTCAATTTTATACTACTGACCCAAGAAGAACCAGAAAAAGTGCAGCGGTTTATTAAAAAGAAAGGTTATGAGCTACCTATCTATTTTCCTCAAATGCAAGCGCCTAATGTATTGTATGAAAATAGCATTCCAACGAATTATGTCATAGATACCGCAGGTAAAATTATCATAAAAGAAACCGGTGCGGCAGATTGGAACAGTACAAAAGTTCGCGAGTTATTAGATGATTTAACAAAAGAATAGCGCAAAAAAAAAGCCGAAAAATGAATTCCGGCCTTTCCCACATCTCCCAATCAAAGAAACATTAATCAATCATTTCGCTAAGTATTTTTCCACTTTCATTAAAGACTACATCCATTTCATCATTCCATCCTTTATCAAGCTCTACATCATAAGTAGTAGATCCGTTTACAGTAGTTTTTTCGACAGAATCTACTTTGTATCCTTCATAGTTACTGGCAATTACAGATGTAATGGCTTGTGGTAAATCTGCAGCGGTAATTTCATGTTCCGCTCTGGTCGCTTTTCCGTCCATAGCATACCAAATTTCATGCTCTAGTCTGTTATTATCAAATTCAACTTTGTAAGACTGTCCGTCCAACTCCCACTCCACATCACTTGCCTTGGGATAATGCTGCTCAAAACTCTCTCTTAAATTTGTAGGCACATTGTTAGGGTTTATATCTTGTGCAAATACTGTAAATACACCCAATACGGTCAAAGCCAATGTTACTATACTCTTATTTTTCATCATCAGATAATTTTTAAATTCCCTTCAAAGAAAAGAGCTAAATCTAGAAGAAATTGGGAATAGAATTCATTTTGTTCATTTTTTAGCGTTAAAATGCACGACCTTATAATTCCCATATCTTTCTAGAATTCTATTATATTGTTGTTGCAAACAACAGTGCCATGAAAATTCTAATTATAGAAGACGAACCCCAAATGCTAGAGAATATGCGCCAAACTTTAGAGCGCGAAAAATATATGGTAGAAACAGCAGCTAATTTTGTAACTGCCAGTACTAAAATAGGAGTGTATGAATATGATTGTATTCTGTTAGATATTACCCTGCCAGATGGTAATGGATTAGAACTTTTAAAACAATTAAAGCAACAAGGTAAAGATGACGGTGTAATCATAGTTTCGGCGAAAGACTCTTTGGACGACCGTATAAATGGGCTAAATTTAGGGGCAGACGACTACTTGCCAAAGCCTTTTCATATGGCAGAATTACATGCGCGGGTAAAAGCAATAGTACGCCGCAGAACGTTTGATGGTAATAAGCTTATTGAAATTGGTAATATTAGTATTGACCCAGAAAGTAGAAGTGTACAGGTTAATAAAGCAGAAGTTGCCCTTAACCGAAAAGAGTATGATGTGCTATTATATATGATATCTAACAAAACACGTTTGGTGACCAAAACCGCTTTGGCAGAACATGTGTGGGGTGATCATATTGATCAGGCAGATAGTTTTGACTTCATCTATTCTCAAATTAAAAATCTACGTAAAAAATTATCAGATACTATGGCAAGTATAGAGATAGAAGCCGTTTATGGCGTTGGGTATAAACTACAGGTTATCTAAATTTTAGTAGCTATGAAACTGTTAAACCACACTACAAAATACTTTGCTTTACTCCTTATAGTACTTATTTCTGTATGGGCGGTAATTTTCTATTTTGCTATGTTAGATGAGGTGTACGACAGTTTAGATGACGGTTTGGAAAACCAAAAACAGTTAATTATAAGAGCGGTAAAAGACAACCCAGATCTCTTGCAGGACACCGAATTTGGTGTCAATAATTACACGATTAAAAACACCCATGTTGGTACTCATACCAATTTAAAGGATAGTTACAGAGATACTTTAATGTATATGCAGAACGAAGATGAATATGAACCTATTCGTATGCTTGAAAGTACATTTCAACAAGAAGGTAAGTACTATAAAATAAAACTCATTACTTCTATGGTAGAAGAAGATGACCAAATAGAAAATTTATTTAAGTATTTGGTAGGGCTTTACCTAGCGTTGATTTTGAGTATTGTGGTGCTCAATAACTTGGTCATGAAAAAAGTATGGAAGCCTTTCTATACGTTAATTGATAGATTAAAAGGCTTTAGAATAGAAAAAGATGACCCAATAAAATCTGAACAGACCGCTATTGATGAGTTTAATTTATTGAACCAAAGTGTAGAGCGTTTAACCGAGAAATCTAGAGATAGTTATATAGCCCAAAAAGAATTTATAGAAAATGCGGCACATGAACTACAAACACCACTAGCCATAGCCATTAATAAATTGGAGTTATTATTAGAGAAAAATCAATTATCTGGTTCGCAGACACATGAAGTGGGTGGGGTTTTAGATAACCTTACTCGATTAACACGTTTAAACAAGTCTTTATTGTTGCTTTCAAAGATTGATAATAAACAGTACTTAGAAGAAGAGTATTTAGATATGAATACCTTTGTTACTGAGGTTGCAAATGATTTTTTAGACTTTACCACGCATAAGAACATCAGTTTAAATGTTATCACAAACGCTACAGTACATTATACTATGAATGCTGACCTAGCGGTAATCATGATTACCAATTTGATTAAAAATGCCATTATACATGGTGATGCAGGTAAAGAAGTGACCATTACAATTGATGCAAATGAAATAAGTATCAAAAATTATGGAAAGGAAAAAGCATTGGATGCCAACAGTCTTTTTACACGATTTAAAAAAGTCTCTTCAGATAGTCGCTCAACGGGGTTAGGTCTTGCCATAAGTAAGGCGATAACAGATAAATATCTTTTACAACTAAAGTATTCTTTTACGGATCAGCATAATTTTATGGTAATTTTTCCATCAAGTAGTTAAGGTTTTTATAAAATCCGATGTGATACTAGTCTTTACCAATTCTTTACAGATTTGAAGCCTACCTTTATGTAAATAGTTTTAAATAAAGGAAGTATGACAACTACGAACACACCAGTAAATATGGCAAAAGTCAAATTTTGGACCATTGCGGCCATTGTTCTGGGCATGGGTTTCCTTTTTATGAATTTTAGGGATTGGTTACCGTATGATAGTGCAGAAAAGGTCACTTATGAAATTTCAGGACGATGGGAGCTGCCAAAAGAACTGCGAGAAGTATCTGGTATTTCTTGGATGAATGAAAATCAAATAGCAGCCATACAAGATGAAGACGGAATCATATTTATCTATGATTTAAAGAAGAAAAAAGTAATCAACGAAATTGAATTTGGTAATGCAGGTGATTATGAAGGCTTGGCAATAAAAGGTGACAATGCCTATGCACTTGAGAGCGATGGTACCATTACTGTTATTAAGAATTTTCAAAACCCAGATAGAAAGGTTACCACATATAAGACCAAGTTCAGTGAAAAAAATAACATGGAAAGCCTGTGGTTAGATTTACCAGCGAATCAGTTATTGGTCATACCTAAAGACCGTGATATTGATTCGGATAATATGAAAGGTGTGTATGCCTTTTCTTTAGACGATTATAAGTTGGCGTACAAACCAGTATTGCAATTAGATATGGAAGATGAGGTTTTGAAAAACTTTAGGGAGAAGAAAGTCTATAAAAATTTTCGCCCGTCTGATATTGCTATACACCCGAAAACTAAAGAAATATATATGTTAGAAGGTTCAAAACCTAAACTATTAATTTTAGATGAAAACGGAGTAGCTAAAAAGGGGTATAGTTTGGATAAGAAAATATTCCCACAACCAGAGGGAATTACTTTTAGTCCTCAAGGCGATTTATATATTTCAAGTGAAGGTAAGAATGATGGAAAAGGTACAATTACCAAATTGAAATTATTGCTTTAGTATATGTTAGATAATAACAATTCTACATCTAAAAGCAATCTGCCATTATATATTTCCATAGGTCTTTTGTTGTTTTTTGGGGCATGTTATTTTTTAATACCCAGCGTAAAAGAATTTTTAGATGAAGCATGGTCAGTGTTAACTAGTGATGATGAAGAACGTATACAAAAATGGGTTGCTAATTTTGGGTGGTTTGGTCCTTTTGTACTCATTTTGGCAATGGTGGCACAATTATTTTTACTGGTAGTACCTAGCTTATTGTTAATGGTTGTCTCGGTATTGGCATATGGTCCCATTTGGGGCAGTGTAATTATAGTTACTTCGGTTTTTGCCGCTTCTACAGTTGGTTATTTTATAGGAAGTTATTTTGGTGATACTATCGTTACAAGAATTATCGGTAAGAAAGCTGAAGAGAAAGTGGCGTCTTTTTTAGATAATTACGGATTTTGGGCGGTAATTGTTACTCGTTTTAATCCATTTTTGTCCAATGACGCCATTAGTTTTGTAGGTGGAGTATTAAGTATGGGCTATTGGCGGTTTATGGGTGCAACCATAGTAGGTATTTTACCGCTAACAGGTTTTATTGCTGTTTTCGGCAAAAATATTGAAGACCTAAAAATGGGATTATTATGGGGTTCAATAGTTAGTGTATTAGTTTTTGGAATTTATGTTTGGTGGGATAAGCGAAAAAACAAAAATGAAAAATCAAATTCTTAAGATAATTTTTCTTGAATATATGCTGACATAAAATCTTTTTTATCAAGTGCTTTTTCAGCAAAATTGAAAAGACTTAAGCACCTATCTAAATTCTGATTTTCGTAAGTGACTTTGTAATATTTGTTATTGTCCAAAAAATCTGTTAATGCACGAAGCCCGTGAATAAATGGCATAAAAACTGCACCTAGAGGCAGGCTTTCTTTTTCTTCGTAAGTTAATATCGGTCCGTTTGAAGATAGTCCGTCTACGAAAGATGTGAACAAGGTTTTGTTGAATGTAATGAGGTTATGATTTTGTTCATCTTCTGCAGCGGTATTGACAACTGTTCTAATAGCATCACCAAAATCATAAAAGAAATACCCTTTCATAATGGTATCTAAATCAATTAGGCATAATGCTTTTTTAGAGGTTTTTGAGAAGAGAATATTGTTGAGTTTAGTATCATTATGGCATACCCTAATAGGTAGGTTGTCTGTATTTAAGTTATTGAGCTCCTTAATCAAATACTGTGCTTTGGAAATAGCTAATTCTGCAATGTTTAGTTTTTCTACATCTGCAATTTCCAAAGCTTGTTTAAATTCTTGCTTTCTAAAAGATAACTGATGAAACTTGGGCAATGTATCTTTATATAGATTGGTATCAACATCTTGTAATAGCTGATGAAACTTACCAATGATTCGTCCTGCTTCAAAGGCGGTATTTATATCAGTAGTGGTATTATATGTAGTGCTATTGGGAATAAAGGTCATCATCCGCCAGAACTCATCATTTTGAATAAGGTAGTTGGCTCCAGTTTTAGTAGTCAAAAAAGTTATTTGCGCATAATCGTTAGCATATAGTATGGGCAATGAAAACTGAATATTATCCATTAGAATACGGGCATTCTTGAACACTTGGGTATTTATTTTCTGAAGGATATACTGCTGTTCACTTTCCGTTACCAAATAGGTGTCATTGATAAGTCCGCTATTTAGGGGAGTCCAATCTGTTGAGCTTCCGTTAAGGTTAAATTCAGTCAGTATTTTTTTGATGGATTCTTTTTTCATGTTGTATTACTACAGTTCAATTTTTAAAGGTATTGAAAACTTAAGGACTGTCTTAATTATTTTACTGGGCATTGATAATTAAAATAAAAGTGAGGCCATTTTATGTAGTTGGCCTAATAATAATACGATTTTGAAAATAAAGGAGTTAGTATCTTAACCAATCAAATTTCCCCCAAATATGATTACGATTAAGACCTGCTTAAATGTAGCTATATTATTCATTTCTACGACATATGTACAAGCTCAATGTGAAGTTTTTAAGAGTGAAATTAGCGATGTTCAGCGTTATATGTCTCAGTTCAGTACATTATCAGATTCATTAAGTAG
>NZ_JBDVOT010000186.1:0-4087 GCF_039968975.1 Maribacter sp.
TCTGAATAGTTCATATATAGATCTTTAAAAATTTTTCTCTCTGCTGAAAACAGAAATTTTAGTGCATGCTTTTAATATATGGCATCATTCAAAGCTAAGAAAAGAACCGCCCTGCTAGGTGTTCAATACATTTCTTTTGTAATCTAAAAACGTCATAATTGGTTTACAGCATAGCTTTTAAAAACGTATTGTGGTAGTAATTTAGTGAAACGGACTCTTTATAATAGTCAAAGTTATCTACCTTACCATAAATAAACATCCATAGCTTATGAAAGGAGAACCTATGTTACTATGTATACCGGACATAAGCGGATTTACAGAATTTATGAGCGAAACAGATTTTGAACTGAGCTCAAAAATTATTCCTGCGCTTTTAAATCAAATTATCTACACCAATAAAATAGGACTTAAAGTTTCTGAGATAGAGGGTGATGCCGTACTCTTCTTTAAAACAGGAGAAATGCCTAGTCTAGAAAATCTTATTGACCAGTGCAGAAGTTTTTACACAGAGTTTTATAAAGAGCTAGATATGCTCAGAAAAAAGTATAAAACAAATAAAGACGCAGCGTCTATACCAGATATACTTGGTCTAAAAATCATTTTACACTACGGCAAAGAAATTGCTTTGACCAAGGTTGGTAATAGTATTAAGCTTTTTGGTGAAGACCTCATCATCGCTCATAAACTATTGAAAAACAAAATTAAAATAAGCGAATATCTACTCTTAACGGAAGGTCTAACAAATTACTATAAAGAGAATAATCTAGATGCACAGTTTAATTGGGGTTCTTTAAAACAAAATGCCACGGAATATGATCACGTGGGTGAAATAAACTATTCCTATATTGACTTAAAGCCGTTGGTTGAATAATTAACCACATTTCATTTTAGCACATAAAAAAACCACCTTTTAAAAGGTGGTTTTTTTATTCTTTTTTTAATTCTACTTAACAACTTTACGTACCAAATAGAGCATGCCAAATTTCTTTGCAGCAGATAGTGCGGTGGACAACCAATTATAGGGACTCAAATCTTCCTGTACATCTTGCCTTATTCCCTTAAGTTCTTCCAGTGCAATTTCACGCTCAAGTTTTAAGCGCTTTAAATTAAATTCTACTTCCTCAAAATTTTTGTACATATCTATTTAATTAAAGAATTTATCTGACAGCTTTTTAACCAACATGTTATCTATCTTACCTCTAAGTATATAAGCTACTATCAACAATACAATAAATAGGGCTCCGGCTACTAAACAAGCACTTACCATGCTCTCTAAAATATTAGCCAAGAAGACAACACCGGCAACTGTAATAAATATAAGTGCCAAGAATGCAAGACCACCAATAATTGCCATCTTTAGCAACATACCAGTAGTCATTGTTAATTGTTGAAACACTTTTAGCCTATAATATTCTTGGGTTTTTTTATAGTAAACCTCTCCTACATCAATAGCCTTGTTAGACGTCTCGTTAAGTGAATCAATAACTCCCATTTATACTGTTTTCTGCAGTTTCTTATTCTTCGTTTTTAACTCTGCCAATTTCGTCTCTAAAGTAGAGATTACATCTTCTGTCTTATAGCTTAAGTCTGATACTAAAGATTCAACTCTAGTGTCTAACGTTTGTTTTTCGTCGGTCATTTTAGACGCAACTCTGTTTTTTAAATCAACTGCACTGTCAGCAAAATTATCTCTTGTTGCAGCTGCTTGATCAGCAATTAATTTTCTAGTATTTTCACCCTTGTCAGGTGCATAAAGAATTCCTAAGGCCGCACCAATGGCAGAACCTGCAATAATTGCCAATAATGTATTTCCACTATTATTCATGTTTTATTTTTTTAAGGTTAAACGTTTCTTTTAATAAATGACAATAATTACTTATCGTCTTCAACAAAGGTTATATTTAATAGCGCAATTGCTTAACTCTAAACCTTTTAATATTAACTATAACAATCGTTTAAAAGGGTCAAGAATTAAATGAAACGAATTAACAGAAAAACCTTCTTACCTATACATTTGTACTATGGAAAATTATGAAATCACAAACCCTTATAATGGTGCCGTTGTAAATACATATACTAAGGACACCTACGCAGATATTGAAGCAAAATTGCAAAAAGCCCTGACCATTGAAGACTCTTGGGCAAATATGGAAATTGAAGATAGGTGCACATTACTCACCAATGTTGCAGAACTGCTAATAGAACGTAAAGAGGAATATGCTGAACTGATGACCCAAGAAATGGGAAAACCCTATGCACAGGGTATTTCTGAAATTGAAAAATGTGCTTGGGCGTGTGATTTTTATGCACATAATGCCGAAGACCTTTTGGCTGATGAAGTAATAGATACCGATGCGGATGAAAGTTTTATAAGTCACGACCCTTTAGGATGCATTCTTGCGGTAATGCCTTGGAACTATCCTTTTTGGCAGGTAATTCGTTTTGCAGCGCCTACTTTAACAGCAGGAAATACCGCCCTTTTAAAACACGCGCAAAATGTTACGGGATGCTCTTTGGCAATAGAACAATTGTTTTTGGATGCAGGTTACCCTGAAGGATGTTTTCA
Source organism: Maribacter sp. (assembly GCF_039968975.1). GTDB lineage: Bacteria > Bacteroidota > Bacteroidia > Flavobacteriales > Flavobacteriaceae > Maribacter. The sequence goes on from NZ_JBDVOT010000186.1 coordinate 2,567, forward strand.
AAGTTTAAAAGCTGGGCATGAAGAAATAGAAAAGCTAATTGCAGACGATGGTATAAAAGCGGTAACATTAACGGGAAGTGAAAAAGCCGGAAAATCTATTGCAGGTACCGCAGGTAAAAACTTAAAGAAATCTGTTCTTGAACTTGGCGGAAACAACGCTTGTATTGTTTGGGAAGATGCAGATTTAGATCAGTACATTGACACAATGGTAACTGCACGTATGCAGAACACCGGTCAAAGCTGTATTGCCGCCAAACGCTTTATAGTTTGTGAAGATATATATGATTCTTTTTTAGAGAAATTTACTGCAAAAGTAAAGTCACTTAAAGGTGGCGACCCTATGAACAAAGAAACATTTATAGGTGTTATGGCTCGTGAAGATTTAGCTGAAGAGCTACAAAAACAAGTGAACGATTCTATAAAACAAGGTGCAAAGGTTGTTTTAGGAAACATGCGAAACGGAGCCTATTTTTCACCCACCATATTAACGGAAGTAACTGCAGATATGCCGGTATTCAAAGAGGAAACTTTTGGGCCCGTTGCTGCAATTACCAAAGCAAAAAATAGGGAAGAGGCTATTGCTTTAGCTGCAAATTCTAGATTAGGACTAGGTAGTATGTTGTTCACAGAAGATATAGATGCCGCAATGAACACAATTTCAAACATACCCGATGGTGCATTTTTCATCAACGATATGGTCAAGTCTGACCCTAGACTTCCTTTCGGTGGCACAAAAGCATCTGGTTACGGCAGAGAACTATCAAGAGAGGGAATATTAGAATTCGTAAACAAGAAAACAGTATACATTAAAAAATAAAATATGACAGACGAAACAAAATTTGTAAAAGAACCGGAAGAAGAGACTCAGGAATACATCCTTCAGAAAAATAAGAAAACGAAACTAGGTGTTACTATATTGGTTGCCTTCCTAGTGATTCTAGTTATTGGAATCATTGTTTCAAATGTATTCTTCACAAATTAAGGACAAAACCTAAAGCATCTATATAAGCTTTATTTGATTTTCTAACTGAATTTAAGAAGGTTTTAAACCGACTAATTAACTGAAGCCATTTATTTTGTACTTTTCTAAAGTATTATAAAACAACCATGTCCACACTCGTTTCTAAAGCTGAAGAATATGCCACAGATAAACTAACACGTGATATTGACCCAAAGTTTCTATATCATAATCTTAGGCATACTCAGCGTGTAGTAGACAGTACTAAAGAGCTTATTGAAGGCGAACATATTAACGATGCGCAGAGCGAGATACTTTTAGTCGCCGCTTGGTTTCATGACCTTGGGTATACCGTTTCTTATAATAATCATGAAGAAAACAGCTGTAAACTAGCTAAAGACTTCTTAGCAAAAAATAATAGCCAAAAAGCATTTATAGACAATGTTTGTACCCTTATCATGGCTACCAAAAAGAACCATGAGCCTAAAAATGAATTAGAGAAAATAATACGTGATGCAGATTCTTCTCATTTTCACGTGAAAAACTTTATGGCTACCACAGAA
>NZ_JBDVOT010000187.1:0-17980 GCF_039968975.1 Maribacter sp.
AAAACGAAAGCGATTGAAAAGTTAGATAAATTCACTGTTAAGATTGCTTACCCAGATAAATGGGAAGATTATTCTACGATGGAAGTTTCTGCAGACAAGTCTTATTTTGAGAATATGACTGCGGTTGGTAAATGGGGTGAGTTAAAGAACTATTCAGAAATTGGTGAGCCTGTTGATAAAACAGAATGGGGAATGTCTCCACAGACGGTTAATGCATATTTTAATCCATTGAACAATGAGATTGTTTTTCCTGCTGCAATTTTACAGCCACCTTTCTATAATTATACTGCTGATGAAGCTGTAAATTATGGTGGTATTGGTGCTGTAATCGGTCATGAGATATCTCATGCTTTTGATGATAGCGGTTCTCGTTTTGATGCTGATGGAAATTTAAAAAACTGGTGGACAGAAGCTGATTTAGCTGCTTTTACAGAAAGAGCTGATGCTTTAGCGGTACAGTATGATAGTGTTATGGTATTGCCAGAAGTATATGTAAACGGTAAATTCACTTTAGGTGAGAATATTGGTGACTTAGGCGGATTGTTAGGAGCCTATGACGGACTTCAAAAATACTACGCTGAAAACGGTCGTCCTGAAGACATTGATGGCTTTACGGCAGAACAACGTTTCTTTATGTCTTGGGCTACGGTTTGGAGAACAAAAAGTAGAGATGAAGCTTTAAGAACTCAGATAAAAACCGATCCGCACTCTCCGGGTATGGTTAGGGCTACGCAACCTTTATTGAACATTCAAGCGTTTTATGATGCTTTTGATATTAAAGAAGGTGATGACATGTACCTAGCTCCTGAAAAGAGAGTTCATATTTGGTAAACTATATTTTAGTAAAAGACGAAAAGGGCGCTACATTGTAGCGCCCTTTTTTTATTCTATTTCGTCTTTGCGAGGAGCATTTTCGCGACGTAGCAATCTGTCTGTTATTGGTTACGAGTAGGTTTTAGTCAGCTCATAAACAGATTACTTCACGCTGTTCGCAATTAAGTTAGTTACTCACCGAAACTCGAACACCTTCACTATGGCTACTAAATTCTGGTGCATACATACTTTGTATAGTAGTAATGCCATTACTGAAATCGCCAGCATTATTGACACGTACGTCATATTCAAATACATAAACTCCTTTCCGTAAATAATCAAAGAAGAAATTGGTGCTAGCGTCTTTTGTGCTTTCGTAATACCCGAGACCATCTTGCCATTTGTAACTAGAAATTACGTTTACAGGTTCAAAACCGGCAGCTCTCATATCTTTCATATGTACAAATTCCATATCTCTATCCGCTCTTAACTCTATTCTTATTTTAACAAAGTCTCCCACCTTTAAAGTAGTTTTATCGGTTACTTCAGAAATTACCTCGCCAGTATCGGTATTCTTCTTCAAAAAGATTTTCTTCTTTAATTTCAACGGAGTCTCAGCGCTCGTAATTTTATCTAAGTCCTCAAAATACTGCCAGTACAAAGCTCCCCAGGCAATGCCGTTGCCTTTTTTACTGATTTGTACTTCAGCCATTTTAGTAGAAATCTCAGCCGTATTCCATGACGTTTTAAAGTAACCGGTACCTGCTTCGACCTTTACATTTTCTAAAGTGGAAGGGTCAATTTTTTCTCCACCAATTAAAACATCAACAGCATCTGTAACGGATAACCATTCACTACCCTGAAGTAGTAACGCGTATACTGCTTCTGTGGTAGCTTTAGTTGTGCTCCATTGGTTGGTCTGTTTGTTTTTAAGTAACCATATTTTAAGGTTGTCTACAGTTTCAATATCAGTAGGGCGAATCTCGGAAAATGCTTCAATCAACAACGCTTGTGTTTCAATTGGCGCTTGGTACCAAAACCATGAGCTGGTATTGCTTTTCCAGTACATGCCCAATTCATCACTAGTAATACTATTTTCCTCTAAAGCACGTAGAATCTTGGTAGACGTATTTGCATCATTATTTCTATGTAGAACCAATGCTAACATTCCTTGAGCATACAAGCTTCTCTTTGTCCAATATTTCTGTGCTTGCTTCATATAAAACGCAGTTACCGCATCTACTTTTTTAGAGGTTTTAATATCCTTAAAAAAGCTGCGCATGTATAAATAATGAACCTGATTTGCGCTTAAATGGTCGTTGTTTATATTAGAAGTATGTTTCTTCATATACTCATACTCTTTTACAAACTCATCATCTAAATATGAAATTGCATCCATAATCATATCAGATTGTTCGCTGTCTGCAACAGGTGTAACCAAATGATTTAAATGCCCCATACCAGAAATGATATGTTGGGTTATGTATCTGTTATCTGGACCGCCATTGAACCAAGACCATGCACCGCTTGAATTCTGATTTTGAGCAAGTTTATTTAATGCTGATTGCTGCTCATTTTTCATCTTGTTTAAATTGAACAATAATCCAATTCTTTTCTTTTGCTCCGTTTCAGACTGTGCGTCTCGCAACCAAGGTGTTTCTTGAATGAGAAGGGATTTCAATTCTTCGTTCTTTTCCAGATTACTCAATAAAGCATCTGAATTTGCCCATTGATCAAATACCTCTCTAATTCTGGGGTTACTGTTGGCAATATGACTAGCCAATGTATTTGCATAATACCTAGAGAAGGTCTGTTCGTTACAATCGTAAGGGTATTCCATTAAGTAAGGTAATGCCTGCACTGCATACCAAGCAGGATTAGAAGTCATCTCTAAAGTCAACTTGTGATGATTTAACGTTGCCGAAGAGGTGTTCTTCAATTTATCAAGCGTGAACGTTTTTGTTTGGTTACTGCGAATCCACATAGGTAGTGTTTCCGTTACCAACATTCTGTTAGTTAATACAGGCAGCATATGCTGTTCACCATCAGAAAAATTACCTGCCTTTGCAATGATTTTATATTGGACAGACTGTAAGCCGTCAGGAATTTTTAGTGCCCAAGATACTTGTGTGTTACCCATGGCATCCACATTAAAAGAAGTTGTGTGCGATGAGACCAACAATTGATTAGATATATCTGAGCCGGTTACTGCATCTGTCAACTCCAATTTTGCCTGCCCAGCAAGTAGTTTTTCATTAAGGTTGGCAATTTTAGTGCTAATGATAATTTCATCTCCTTCACGTAAAAATCGTGGTACATTTGGTGTTACCATCAATTCTTTTTGGGTTACCGTTGTCAGATTTGTTATGGTACTTTCCAATTCTTTGGTATGTGCCAAGAGTTGTAGGCTCCATTTCGTAAGCGCTTCAGGAGTCGTGAAATTGAAAGAAACATTCCCTTCCTTATCTGTTTTTAAGGTGGGGAAGAAAAATGCGGTTTCCTGTAGGTTTTTACGAATAGTTACTGACCCAAAATCTAGATTCTCGGTCTCGGGTTTAGGTGATGTTTCGGTAATTTCAACACCGGCTACTCTGCCTTCTAATTTACTAGCAATACTTGCATTAGAATCCTCAAGCATAACCATTTCCTCTAGCTCTGCACCATCTGCCATCATAGCTTTTTTCAGAGGTGCTGCAGATCTTTTATACAGAGCCCTTGGTCCGTTAAAATTTCCGTAAGAATGAAAATCTAAGCCGAAGGAATCAAAAGTATCAAAACTAAGATTGGGGTAGTTAAAGCTGGTTTGGTGATAAAATGTTTGAAAATTAATAGTGGTAAAACTATTATAAGCGCTAGTTCTTCTACGAGAATAATAATAAGGCTGGTTAATAGGATTAAAATACCATGAGTGTGGTCTAAATTGATCCAGAGAGGCATCATACATACTAGCCAATAGCTCTGCGCTCACTTTATCACCTGCAGGTCCTTTGACTTTAAAAGACCAAGTTTCATCAACACCTGGTGCAATTTTATCCCTGAAAGTCGTGGTTTCTATTTCTAACTCATTAGACGGGTAGGGTACAAGTATGTTCACAGTATTCTCTTCAAAATGATTGGCAAATGCATAACTGTATGTAATAGCAAAACCTCCTAAATCATCTTTAGTAATTGGTACTGATATTGTTTTAGAATTACCATTTAGCGTAATGACCTTTTCTTCAAAAACCTCCTTGTTTTTCTCTACAATTACCGTAACATTCAGATTTTCTGCATTAGAAAGAAAAGTAATCTGTGCCTGGTCTCCAATTGCGTATTGCTCTTTATCTGTTTTTACGTTAAACAATTGGTTATCGGCTAACTTTTGCTCATTATCCGTGATTGAAAAAACAGCGATATCTTTTACTTCTTGCCCAAACTTATCTTTTGAAAACAATTCCATTCTATATTTTCCAGATGTCCAATTTTTAGTTTTTCCAAGACTGATTTCATTAGTTTTTTGGGTGTCAAATGTAGATTGCCAAACCATTTTGCCTTTCTGCCAATTAGAAGCATTGTCTTCATTCTCATAAGCATCATGCGGGTATAACTTCCTAAATTCTTCTTTTGAAAAACCTGAATAGTCTGGCGCAGCCCATGGTCTTGGTCTAAGTACACGTTCAGGTGCTTGTAATTTGTATAGTTTTACTTCTCCTGTTGCAGCAACAGGCTGTCCGTTTAAATTATTACTGGTAATACTGAAGCTGTTATCTTTTAGAGACTTATCTATGCGCTCTAATACTAATAGTCTTACGTTTAATGCGTGATAGCCCACATTTACATTAGTCGTTGTACTTCTTGTTTCACCGTTAATATCAGTTACATCTGCCGTAACCTCATAGGTGAACGTTGGTAAGTTTTCTCTTTCTATACTATTGTCTGGTATAGCCTTGAAAGTGATATTGTAATTACCTAGAGCATCTGTAACTGTTTCTCCTTGAACAATTTCTTGTGATGAACCATTAAAAAACGGTCTTGTCCAATAATACCATCTTGGTAGACTTACTACTCTTTTTACCCGGTAAACTACTTTAGCATCAGTTATATTACTGCCTGCATATGCAGTAGCTTTACCGGTTACGGTTACACTATCGTTTACTTTATAGGTTGCTGTAACAGGTTCAAAGTTAGTTTCGAATTTTGGTCGTTTATACTCTTCTACTGAAATAGTTGCGTATCCATTTAACCCATAGGTGTCTGAAGTAGTACGAATGGAAAATTGCCCTGTTAGTCCCGTATTTGGCAGTATAAATTCACCTGATACTGAACCGTATTCATTAGATGTCAAGACTTGGGTTTCTATTTCTTGACCATTTAAATCATATAGAGTTACATTAATGTTTGTGTTCTCCAAGACTTTAGAAATACCTTTATTCTGGCTTATGGCAATTCCTTTAAAGTATACAGTTTGCCCAGGTCTGTAAATACTTCGGTCTGTAAATAGAAAGCAACTGTAGTTAATTTGTTCCTTGTTTTCGGCATAGCTTCGGTTAACGTAGTACTCGCCAAAATAGGCTTTGTCATTTTTAGTTTTAACCGTAATGTGTAGATCGTTCCAGTTATTTTTACTTTTTTCAATGGTAATAAAACCTGATTTATCGGTGATATATGAAGCTCGCGTAAGTGCATCTTTGTAGTTTTTTCTATAACTTAAAGCAACTTCGGCACCTGCAATAGGTTTACCATTGTTTCTTTCTATGATTTGGTATTGTTGATGCGTGTTGGTTTGAGATTCAATAACCGCAACATCTGTTGACTGTACAGCCGTATAACTAAATACATCTATTTTTTCATCTTTAGATTCAGCCGTTAAAATATAGCTTCCGTTTTCTAATGCAGGTACTAGGATTTCTGTGCTATGTGTCTGGTAATCTTTCTCGATTTTTAAATCTGCAGACCAAGTCTTAGCTATAGGTAGGTTTTTAATAAAAACTTTTCTTTTAGTATCTGGATAAATTTCTTCAAGCTTTGAAAGTTGATTTTGCGTGATTTTATAGGCATTTAAATCTAAGTTTTCAACATTTTTGTATTGCACCAAAAGTCGACCTATCGTATTATTGGGAATGTGTTTTTCAGCGGTTAACTGAACATTGTAGTCTTGAATCTTTGCCTTTAAAACTTCGCATTTTTGTGCACCTAAGCTTTTAGGAAATCGTGTGATAATATTATCACATAGTTCAATTGCTTCTTTTAATTTCCATTGGTGTTCTATATTATTTTCAGCAGTGTAGGTGAGACCAAATTGTTGGTATTGTAGCGCTATTTCATAGGTGTATAGACCAGAAAGGGAACTATGTTTTATATTCTCGGCTGAATTTTTAAGTACTTCTACATATAGATCATCCTTATTGCTGAAAGTAGCGTTTTGGTGAATATAACGTAAACGCTCTATGTCAACCATTACAAGCGGATTAATGTCTGGGTTGCCAAAATGAAAAGCTACTAATTGTTGGTAAATGTTGAGCGCCTTAGACTGAAGTGATAAACTTTGTCCTTCATCAAAATTTAAAAAACTAGCGGTATATGCCTCACATAAAATAGCTTCATCATCAATTTCAAAAGCGTCTGCAGGTTTATTAATATTGTTTTCACTAGTCGTATAAAATTCTAGCGCTGTATGTGCTAAAAGATCATAGAGTGTAGGTCTAAAAATTCTATTTTTCTCTTCTACATCTAATAGTACATCAAACTGAGAAATAGGTAGCTTTTGTGTAACACTAGGGTTTTGTAAAGAGGCGGTAAAGTTGAAGTCAATTTCCTTAAAAAGAGTATCTAAATCCCAAGTTCTAAAATCCGTGGAATCTACTTTTGCATCTGTTGTTGTCCTATTGTAAAAGCGATACCTGTTTTGTTGAAAATACTGCCAATATAGTTTCGCCAAATAATTATGCAGAATTTGCTTGGTTGGTTCATCGGCAACGGCAATTTCAGATTTAAAATCATTGATGATGCTTAATTTGGAGTCCTCTTTAAGACTCATGATAAATTTAGACTTGTAAAGAATGGCTTTGATTAGCTGTACGTTATTATCCTCTTTTTTTGCCTTTTCAAAAATGGCTTCTGTCTGTTTTAATGCAGATTTGCTCAAGTTTTGATCCTCCAAATCAAGAACTTTATCCCAAAGTGAATCATAAGAATTGTGTTCTTGGGCATTACCAAATTGTGCAGACATAAATAGAATTAGAGTTACAAATAGCTTTTTCATCATAGTAAAATTACAATACAAAACTGTGCCAAGGTAATTTTATATACAATCAAAAATGAGTGAAACCTCCTTTTCGGTTGGTAATTATGATTGTTCTAAGTTATTGGTGGAGATAATTACTGGAACAATGTAATAGTATTGTAGAGGTGTATGGGTAGTATAGTCAGTTAGGGAAAGAAAATTTAATTGTTCTTTGGATGAGTTTTAAATTTAAACACCATTTCTATTCATAGTTATACCACGCATTAAGCAGTTGTTTACAAGAACTTAATACCTTCTTAATAATTATTTGCGACACGGTTAACCCCAACTTTACATTAATCTATTTGTTTTGATACTTAAAACCAAACTGTATTAAAATGAAAAATGTATTGAAACCTTTTTGTATTGGAATTCTTGGGTTTACCCTAATATTTACTTCGTGTGCTGATGACGGTATTGATGGTGTAGACGGTGTTAATGGCGTAGACGGCACAGATGGTGTCGATGGTGCTGAGGGAGCCAATGGTATGGATGCCGAATTTCCAATAACTATTGATCAGCTTAGCTTTTCTAAAATAGGAACGTTTACAAATGGTAATGACGAAGCTTTTGCAGAAATATCTGCTTTTGATGCCGTTACCAAAAAGTTGTTCATAGTAAACCCTGAAGAAGATGAAATTTCGGTATTAGATTTGACCGATGCAACAAACCCTGTAAAAGGCGCTTCTATCGCTTTATCCGGTAGCCCTAATTCCGTCGCTGTAAACAATGGTATTTTAGCGGTTGCCGTTGAAAATAACGATAAGCAATTAGACGGCGCTGTTGATACTTATGACACCGATACGCAAGTTTTGATTAAGTCTTATGTAGCAGGAGCGTTACCAGATATGGTTGCTTTTTCGCCTGACGGGGAGTATATCGTTGCTGCCAATGAAGGTGAGCCCAATGATGATTATACGGTAGATCCAGAAGGTTCAATAACGGTTATTGAAGTAGCTGCGGAAACTGCAACTCAAATTTCTTTTGCAGGACAGATAAATCCTGGTAACGGATTCAGAGTTTTTGGTAATGATGGTGCTTCCTCATTTGTACAAGATGTGGAGCCGGAGTATGTTACCATTTCAGACGATTCTAGCACCGCATATATTGGTTTACAGGAAAATAACGGAATGGCAATAGTTGACCTTACTACGAAAACCATTTCCGGTTTGGTAGGTTTGGGAACAAAGAATCATAATGTGTCAGGTAACGAAATTGATGCATCTAATGAAGACGGAATAGCAGGAAATTTAAAAAACTGGAATGTTTTAGGTTTTTATATGCCCGATGCAATAGACTATTTCTCAGCTAACGGCAACGGTTATATTGTTTCTGCTAATGAAGGCGATTCAAGGGACTATGATGGGTATTCTGAAGAAGTGCGGGTTAAGGATTTGGATTTAGACCCTGCTTTTTATCCTGATTTTGAAGCATTGCAAGAAGATGAAAATCTAGGTCGATTAAAAACAACAACAGCAAACGGAGACCAAGATAATGATGGTTTGTATGAGCAGATATATTCGTACGGTGCTCGTTCTTTTTCTATATGGGATACGAACGGACAGTTAGTGTATGATTCTGGTTCTGAAATTTCTAGAAGAACATTGGCATTGGCTCCATCTATATTTAACCAAGATGAAGGGGAAGTAGATGGTAGGTCAGATGACAAGGGTGCTGAGCCAGAAGCCGTAAAAACTTTGAAGGTTGGTGAAGAAACGTTATTATTTGTAGGACTGGAAAGAACAAGTGGAATATTGGCTTACAATGTAACCAATCCATATAATCCAGTTTTTGTAACTTGGATCTATGATGCTGCTGATATTTCACCAGAGGGCTTAATAGTAGTAGATAAAAACGATAGCCCAACTGGAAATTATTTAATGATTGCAACTCATGAAGTATCTAGTACCATTGCTATTTATGAGATGAAATAAATATCATTATTTCAGAGAATATTTGAAAACGAAAACGCCAAATAGTATTATTTGGCGTTTTTTAGTTTTAAGCAAATTACTATGGTTTCATGTCGTTATCAGTGTCTCTATTTTTATAGAAAATGAAGTAACTATACGTTCAATACTTTCTTTAGTTCTGAAATGGTGCTTTCTCTTTCTAGATGAAACCCTAAACGCAGTATTCCAAAGACTAGTACTAATAATGCGATTGGAACTAAAATAAAGTACGCTTCAATTTTTTGGTTAAATGCTAAATAAACAGTGGCAAATAGCGCACAAATAATGAAGGCATAAAATAACCGTTATGGAACGTCTATATAATACTTTTCAGTTAACGGTTCATCTTGCCAAAAGGCAAGTTCAAAAGTCCAGTATGGGTTGTCTTCGTATATCGTGTGGTAATTGCCCCAGGTATATTGAAAACCATAACTTTCTTGCTTTTCTTTACTGTAGGCATTACCAAAGAGATAAACACTAGATGTGCCGCTAACCCTATTAGTATGTATTTCTATTTTATCTATTTGTAGCTCTGTTCCAGTAGGTATTTTGGCAATTACTTCTAAACTTGATTCCATTCCAAAACCACTGCCATCTTCTAAATGATAACCGTAATCTTCATATCTAGGCAAATCATTTTCTAGAATTAATGTAGGTCTTTTAGTGATTATTTTTTGATTTAAAATTTCTGAGAATGGTTTTTCTTTAGATACATCTCTGTATTTAGGTCTAGTTAGTATGTAGAACAGTAAGGTAACCGTACCAATGACCAGCACTAAAAATATTCCGCAACCAATTGCTATCTTTTTCATTAATGGTGTTTTGTCTCAGCGTAAGTTAAATCGTTTTAATTTTTGTCGCTAATTAATGAGCGAATATTTATTGAAGTATGGTTAGTACATAATGATTTTTACCTTATTAATTACTTTAGGGCATTAAGATTTGACCTATAAATAAGGCTGCATTTTTAGGATTTACTTAGCTGTAAATTTAAAATATTCCATGTAGATACCCTCGCTTTACATAACAATTGGGTTGCTTGTTATATTTTGATTATTTGCAGGGATATAGGATTAAATGATTGCAATTTTTACTCTGTTATTTGCTTAATTTCACCGGTAACAGAACATACAGACTTTACCGTGTTAAATATGGTCCCAAACTTTTCTATATTCTTTTTGAGTAAATCAATATTTAAGTTTTTTTCTTGACTGTAAATTTTTAGTTCATAATTTATCTCATCCATTCTGGGTGGTTTATCAAGACGGATAGCATTAACCGCTATTTCTGCGTTTGAGTATTCAAAATTCATTAAAACAGAGAAACGTTCTACATTTTTAAGAATACAAGCAGAAAATGATCCTAAGAACAGTTCAGCAGGGTTTGGTAGATGATCGGCAGATTCAGGAGTCGTTCCAAAAGCAATTTCCGATTCTTTAATTCTTATGGAAGCATTATTCTTTGAAGAAGAACTAGCTTTACTGAAATATTTCATAATCTATGTTTTTATATAGTTACAGATAAGGTCTCAGCTAGGGCAAGTAAAGCTGGCAGGTAAACTTTTTGTTCTGTAATTATTTTTCTTTTTTTAATTGCCAGTTTCGAATATTTCGCTGACGCGTACTTTTAAATTTGGCGGACATAGCAAACATGCCCAGGTGTTTAAATTTAGCTCTTTTCGCCCTATTTGCTAAAGGTATTATTGGTATTTCGTATTTTCTCGTGCAGACTAGTTTTTATTTAAGTCAAATATGATTTTTAAAGTATGTATCGTATAGTTCATTTTTAAAATTCCATAAAAACCAACAAGTAAAAGCAAGCTAATCCTGAGGATTTCTTTTGCATCTAGCGGAATAATAGGATATATAAGGAATATATAAATGGGGACCACAGTAATTGCTAGTCCAGCTAAAAAGTTTCCAATTCCAGTCTCTTTATCAAATTTAAAGCCAACCAGATCTACTTTCTTTAAAGTCTCATTTGGTTTTAGAAGAAAAATATTCTTTGTTTTTAAGAGATAGTAACCAACAATGATAAAAAGGCAAATGATAATAACGTTTACTGAAAGCCCGTCAAGTTCCACATTGCGTTTTTGAATTAAATATTCATATGCGCTTAGAGAAAGTGCAACTATCAGTAATACTAAAAATATGTATGTCAGTATCCTATAAATCTTTAGTAACATCTTCAATTATTTTTTTTTTTCAAATTAAGCATAACGTTGTTGTAAGTAGTTTTTACAAACCGTAGGTGTTCAATTTATTAATCTTCTTTTTTATATTTAAGATTTTAATAAATAGAAAGATATTTTAGAAAAACATAAAAAACAGATTAATTTATAAGAATATAGATAAACGTTAAAACATCAATCTTACAAATTAACCTGAACTTTTAATAGATTATTTGGTATTTAGGTACATCTCTGGATTTTCTTTAAATATGGCTTTACAAGTACTAGAACAAAAGCCATATAGCTTATTATTATATTGTAATGTATCGCTAAAGTGTGTTCTAATAGACATACCACAAACAGGATCTTTTTTGTTATCTACCTTAATATCTGAAATTGATTTTTCAGGACTTAATACTGATGTCATTCCACTATCATACATAGCTCTTAGGGTTTCTACTATGTTTTTATCTGTATTGTTTTCGCTTCCGCCTTCTATTGGTGGTTTTGGGTCGTATTCTAAATCTAACATAACCATCTTAGTGTAATTATCTCCAGCAATTTCTCTTAGCATAGCTAAGCTCATATCCATTCCGGCTGTAACACCAGCACTAGTCCAATATTTACCACTATTTGCGTACCTGGTATTTTTTATTTTAGCTCCGTAGTTTTCTTCTAATATCTTTTTTCCATACCAATGTGTAGTCGCTTCTTTTCCCTCTAGTAAACCTGTAGCTCCTAAAATCCAAGCTCCAGTACATACACTAGCTGTATATTTAGAGTTATTATCAATGTCACGAATCCAATTTAATAAGGTGTCATCTTTAGTGAGTTGGTAAGTTTCTTTAAAACCTCCAGGAATCAATAAAACATCTAATTGTTTTACATCAGTAATTGTTGTGTCTACTTGTACTTTCATTCCTCTTGCATCTTCAACAAGTCCGTCGTGAAGACCTACAAAAAAGACTTCTGTTCCCATTAAAGATGTAAACACAGCATACGGACCAACGGCATCTAGATTAGCAAATCCATCGTATAATAAAATACCAACGGTTTTAACTTCTGTATTAGGTTGAAGAAATAATGATGTATTGTCGTTTGAATCATTGACTATAATGACTTCAGGAGACTCTTTTTTACTATTGCAAGACATTATTAAAATAATGCATGTACATGCGGCTATAAATTTTTTCATATATTTTTATAATTTAGTAGTTAGCGTTACACCCCACATTCTAGGGCTACCAAGCATATAAGATCCATATCCCCAAGATAGATACCTTTTGTCGGTAAGATTACGTACCCAAAAAGCAAGATCTATATGGTTGCTAGAAATTCCAAATCGTGTATTAAGTATACTAAATGCTTCTTGACTATTACTATTTTCAAAATCTAATTGATATTCGCCAATATATTTAAATTCAGTTCTTGCAAAAGCTTTTAAGTTTTGATTTGATTTTGAAAAAGAAACACTGTATTGTGCGGCAATCATAGATTGATATTCTGGCGTATAAATAGCTTTATTCCCTTTATAATCTATTGTTGTAAATGTAGTAGAATTAAAAAGTTCTAGTTTTTTATATTCACTATGCGATGTGCTTGCTGTCCAATCTATTTGTAAATTTTTTAAAGGAAGTACAGAAACTTCTATCTCTAAACCATAATTATTCATATCACCAATATTCTCGGTTGCATAAACAGCTCCATCTGTAGTAGTGGTTAACTGCTGGTCTTTTTGTTGAAAATAGAACGCCGTTAAATTCACCTTTAGCTTGTTATTCCATAAATTGTTTTTAATCCCAATATCATAATTATCAGAACGTTCAGGATTGTAAGTTGGATTTATATCATTGCCAAAATTAAAACCACCTATTCTAAACCCTTTAGCATAAGAACCATATAGAATGGAATCGTCTGTTAATTGATAATTTAAAATGAATTTTGGAGTGAATGCCTGAAACGTTTTTTCGTCTGAGCTATCTATAGACAAAACGGTTACCTCCTCATCTTTTTCGTAGCTCGAGTTTTGAGTGAGTTTGCGATGTTCAATATCATAACGCGCTCCCAAAGTGACATCTAGTTTTTGAGTTATCGCATAGTTGGCTTGACCAAAAAATGCAATACCCATATTATCTTTAACACCATTGGTCGTGTTAGAATATGGTGCAGTTGGGTCGAATAACGCAAAATCTTCTTCATAATACGTTGTGTATTTACTTTTTGACTTGTCTAAAAATAAGTACGATCCTGCAGTCCAATTTAATTTACTTTCGTTTGCAGGAGAAGTAAAACGAAACTCTTGTGTAATTTGATTTTGTTTATTCCAAGTATCTCCACTAATGAGCTTAGCCGAAGTGAAATCGAAATCATATTTATCTTCAAACCCATTTTCATAATCTAAGAATGCTGTAATAGAGGTAAAATTGAATTTATCTCCATAATATTTAGCCGATATAGAGGCGTTAAAGTTTGTTCGTTCTTCTATGTTGTCATAGTTACCAAAAGCTTTATAGGGATCATTTAAAGCGATACTGTCTGTAGCAACCCATGGATATGCCCCTTTATCTTTGTTATTTTCATATCTTGATGTAAAATCTAACGTCCACTTATCAGATACAATATATTTCAGGTTTAAGTTTCCACTATACGCTTCTTTACCATCAAAATTTTTGGTATCTAAAGTTGGGTTTTCATATACAGCACCTCGTTTATTTAATTGAAGTCCGGCATTTACAAAAAGTTTATCTTGTATTAATGGTGTATTAAATCCTAAACTGTATCGTTGCTGTTGGTAATTCCCAAAATCTACTTCTACAAACCCAGTAGTTTTATTGATAGGCTTTTTAGTTATTACATTAAGTACGCCTCCAAAAGCATTTCTTCCGTAAAGTGTTCCTTGTGGGCCTCTTAATATTTCTACACGATCAATATTGTTAAA
The DNA here is from genome assembly GCF_039968975.1 of Maribacter sp. GTDB lineage: Bacteria > Bacteroidota > Bacteroidia > Flavobacteriales > Flavobacteriaceae > Maribacter. The sequence goes on from NZ_JBDVOT010000187.1 coordinate 14,136, forward strand.
GTTTAAAGGTGCAGAATAGAAATCGAACTGATAAACCCCATCCACATAAGTGGCTACAGATTGCTCGTTAGTAAAGCCCATAGCTCCACGAAAATTAAGAAAATTAGATCCAGTACTATTTCCATGTTCTATAGTAAAAGCACTTGGAGCTAAAGCTGTTAAATCACTTATAGACCAAACACGATATTCTTTTAATTGTTTTGCATTTAAAGCAGTTACTGCTAAAGGTGTTTTTTGAAGGTCTGCTTCAATTTTATTAGAAGTTACCAAAACTTCTCCGAGTGATTCTGTTTGATCTAATAAAGTAATGACTAAATTTATTTTTTCTTCTGTAACAACTATATTTTTAATTTTAGTTGCAAATCCAATAGCACTAAATTGAATTTGATATTTCCCTGAGTTTAATATTAAAGTAAACTTGCCATCTAAATCTGTTGCTGTTCCTTTTAAACTATTTAATACTATAATGTTTGCAAAAGGTACAGGTTCGCCTTTTTCTGATGTGATAATTCCTTCTATATTTTGGGCAAAGTTACTTGTAACAACAAGGCATAACATTGCCATTATAATGTGTTTAATATTCACTTTATTTCTTTATTTAATTTTGTAATATATACACTTGAGAAAAGCGCATACTCTATTATGGACCTAATATTTTAAATATTAGATTTTTTGCAAATTCTAAATAAAGTCAAATTTTGGAGGACGAAAAACACGAGATAAATACGCAGATTTATATACCTTTTTATTGTAAATTGTATTTATTTTAGGAGTATACGCATACTTATATGTTAAGAAGTTAAATGTGTTTTTGTAATAATAGTATAGGATTTCAATTCTATCTTTTTTTGAATTAGGTATTTGTTTTTGATCTTGTTTTTCTGCTTTTTTAAGTTGTTTGGTTAAATAACATTTTCCATTACAAGTTGATTTAGGTTTTTCTTTATTAATACATAGTACTTTAGCAATGAAATTTTGATTGATTTTAAAGTTAATGAGTACACCAATCTTATTAATAGATGGGTATATCATTACAGTAATCATTACAATGGAAAATATTTTTTTCAATTAATTTTTAGTTAATCTATTTCATGAAAGTTCATTTTTCCAATTACATACAACGGAATTGTATAATAATAGTAGGGTAGTAAATAAGCACTTTCGTTTATATTTAACGGACTTAGTAAATAAACACAAAACTATGGTGTTAATACAAAAGTCCTATGTTTTTTATACATTGTTGTAAAACGTTTTTCAACTACCATCCAAAAGCAGTAATTTTATTTTGATTATTGAATTTAAAGTCAAAACAAGGTGTTAGTTCTTCAATGACTCCTTGGTTAGATTTCAATAAGATGTCATAAGTATAGTCTTCATACTCTAAAGTATGTACCAACCTATAATCTGTAAACTCTTCTTGCATATTACTAAAATACCTTTTAAAGCCTTTGTGTTTGCCTACATCGGGAATATTTGTTTTTATAAAGTGTTCTATAGTTTCTTCAGTATCTGTTTTTAATAAAATGGATACGAATTTGTTTATAATAGCCATTCGTTCATTAGGTTCCTCTCCAGCAACATATTTTGTACTATTCATTTTAGGAATTATAGGTTGATAGTTGTCTTCGAAAATTAATTTTTCTAATTCTTTACCTAAACGTCGTGTATCATACCGTACTAGACTGGTCATGTATATAATAACCGTATTTTTTTCGTCTGGAAGTCTAATAAAATTGGAATAATTAACGCCATTAAAACCACTATGCGCAATTTTTCTAGTATCTCTCTCGCTTTTAGAAATTACCCAACCATAGCCGTAATAGATATCTTTCTTTATACTACTTAAAGCATAAGGCTGTATTAATAGTTTGGTAGATGCTTCATTTAGAACATTATATTCCTCTATAGCCATATGCCATGTGTACATGTCTGATGGATTAGAAAGTATGCCTCCATTTCCTTTTTGGTGATAGGATACCTCATTTGAGTTAGCTTTCCATTTTTCTATGTGAGTTCCACGGTCTTCTTCGCATTTATAGGCACGAGAAAGATTATTTGCATTCCAATTAGGTAATAAATAACCTGTATTTTTCATGTCCAATTTTTTGAAGAAGGTTTCATTCAAGAAGGTTTCATAATCTTGTTGTGAAACTTGTTCGATTATAATGGTTAATAAAGAATAACCCACATTAGAATAATTATAAGAACTGCCTGGAGTAAAATCTAAAGGTGAGTTGAAAACCTGTTCTAAAAACGCTTCTTTTTTAATAGGTACAAAATCACCTCCTTTAGGAAGACTCCCCAAGATGCCCGAAGTATGGGTAAGTAATTGATGAATTGTTATATTTTTCTTGTCAGTAGGTATATTAGAAAAAAAACGTCCTAACGAATCATTTACAGATAATTGTTTTTCTTCTTGTAACTTAACAATGGCTGTAGCTGTAAATTGTTTTGTAATAGAACCTATGGTGAAAATAGTTTCTTTGGTAATAGATGTGTTTCTATTTCGATCGCTTAGCCCAAGTCCTCCAGAGTAGAGGATTTCGCCCTCTTGAGCTATTAGAATGCTTCCAGAAACCCCATTTTTATCACATTCGTTTAAGTAGGATTCTATTCTGTTTTTTAAAATGCTTTGTTCGGAGTTGGTTGTTTCTTTTTTTTTGCAAGATGTAAATAATACAATGATTCCAAATATTGGAATTAATAAGTTTTTCATTTTTGATTGATTGATTGATTTTGATTGATGTTACCATAAGACTAAAATTGAAGTTAGATGTTACAAGATTTCATCAAATGTTTTGCAGCTTGTTTGCATAAGAATAGTTGCGGGTTTGCGTGCGAGGATTTTCCGCAGGAAAAATCGGACACAAGTAAACGAGCAACTAACATTGGTTTAGTTAAAACTAGCAATTTTTTTATATGGTGTTACCACAATTGTTTATTATGAAATCCAAGTATGAATAACTTTGTCGATAATCCATTTATCATTGTTATCTTTTCGAATAAAAACTCGAAAACCATTTCCGTTCAGAATTCCTATTCCAAATCCAGCATTAATAACTCCGTAAGACTTGCTTTTGTCAAATAGTATTCTGTTAAACCCTATTTCCCCACCAACGTAAAAATCATATTTCGTTCTCCAGAATTCACGTCCTTTTGGGAATTCCGATTGAAATTTGAATTTAATTTTTCTGTTGTTTGAATGCAACTTATTTAAATTTATTTTGAATCCATTGTTTAGTTCTATGTTTTTAGAATCTAAAACTATATTGTGATTTTTAAAATGTTTGACTAACTCATACAAGTCTTCTCTTTGAAAGCGAGTAATAGAATCAGAAATAGCTAAATAAATTAAGGATTTGTCTTGGTTTAAGAAGTCTTTTTTTATTTCATAGTCTTTTATTGCTTGTATATAAATATCAGTCTTTTTATAAGCTTCAATAGCTTTATCGGTACTTTCATATTTGTCAAAAAATTCTGCTGAAGGAGGTGGAGGAGGTGGAGATTTTCGGCTGTCGTCGTAGATAGAATCTAAAATCGAAGGAAATATTTCATAGAAAACAGCTTGTTCAAATATAGTTTCAGAAACAATTTTTTCTTGCTTACAATTCCAAAAAATTGAAGTCAAAACCAAAATTGCAAAAAATGAAGTTAGCGGTTTCCTCATATGTGTGGCAATGATTAATTTATAATCTTTACGGCTTAGAAATCCGTAGGATTTCCCGCCGTACGATAACATTCTAAATATACGTAGATTTTCCGACGGAAAATCGCACAGTATAGATTATACATATTGTTAGCAAACGTGTTGTCGTGCAAACCTTTGTCTGGTCATAGATCACTGA
>NZ_JBDVOT010000188.1:0-1948 GCF_039968975.1 Maribacter sp.
GAACAGGTGGATTACGAGAAATGGGCAGTTGGGATGCCTTTAGACCGTCTAATTTTTTTGCGCCAGGCCCCATTCCTAGTGTGTTGTATTTTTTTAGAAAATATTTTGGCAATAAAGCAGCGCGTTTGGCATTGTTGCGCATGGTGCCTTTGTCTATTTTTCCGTATCAGTTTAAAAAGAATAAACCTTTATTGGTAATCGGCGTTTTACTTACAATATTAATTGTACCTATAGTGTTGTATCAGGTGTGTACTTCTTGGCGTTTGGCAAGTAAGAAGTTGAAAGAAGGGGATAGAATTGGTAGATTGTAGGGGTATGAGGTATTAGGTATGAGGTAGTAAGGGAGAGATTCTTCGCTATGCTCTGAATGACATGAGGTATGAGGTATGAGGTGTGTAAGGGAATAGTTTAAAAAAATAAGTGAAAAAAAATATAGGTTTGGGTAAAAAAAACATTGTAATAGTTACTTCAGAGTTTCCGCCACAACCCGGTGGTATTGGCAATCATGCCTTACATTTAGCTTTGTCTTTACAGAAAGCAAATTACAAGGTAAAGGTAATTGCAGATCAGCGTTCTTTAACAGGAACAGAAGAGGCTACTTTTGATGCAGCATTAGATTTTACGGTAGTTCGCATTCCCTTACAGGCACAAAGATTTAAAATGTATCTGCAACGCATCCTTGCTACCTATAAAGCGTTTTCTAATGCTTCACAGGTGATAGCTACAGGAAAGTTTTCGCTTTGGAACGTTGCTTTTATTAGTATGTTTAAAAAAAGAAAGACCTTGGCTGTAGTACATGGTAGTGAGGTCAACTTTAAATCCTTTCTTTTAAAAAAATCTATAGATAATGCTTTACTACGCTTTAACAGTATTGTTGCGGTTTCTAAGTATACCAAAAGTTTAATAGCGCACCTAGATAAAGAGGTGGAGGTAATTCCTAATGGTATTAGTTTTGCAGATTGGCAAACAGAAAAGAAACCGGTAAAGGCATTGCCAGGAAATCCTGTATTAACAACGGTGGGGAGGGTAAGTACTAGAAAAGGACAACTACAAGTAATTAACCAATTACCAACGCTTTTAAACGTATTCCCTGATTTGCACTACCATTGTGTGGGCATTCCCACAGAAGCTCCTGCTTTTTTAGAAAAGGCCAAACAATTAGGGGTAGATAAACACATCACTTTTCATGGTAGTCTAGACGATGTGGCATTAAAACAAACGTTATTACAAACCGATATTTTTATAATGCTGAGTACCGAAAGTACTACTGGTGATGTAGAAGGTTTTGGTATTGCCATTTTAGAAGCGAATGCTTTAGGCATACCAGCAATAGGGTCTTTAAATTGTGGTATTGAAGATGCGGTACAGCACGAAAAGTCTGGGATACTAATTGATGGAAAGGATAGCCTACAGTTACAAAACGCTATAGAGAGCATCTTACAAAAAAAAGAACTGTTTTCTGCCAACGCAAAGAAATGGGCGAAACAACATGATTGGTCTATGGTAGTAAAACAGTATATAGCTTTATTAACATGAAAACATTAACTATAATATCGCATACCGAACATTATAAAAAATCAGATGGAAGCATTGTAGGTTTGGGGTCTACCGTAACCGAAATAAATCATTTGCTTACGGTTTTTGATTGCATACTACATGTGGCAATGCTCCACGAAGTTCCTGCACCACCTAGTGCGCTACCTTATACATCGTCCAAAATAACTTTTGTGGCATTACCAGCAGTAGGGGGTACAAGCATACAAGATAAGTTGGCTATTATCTATAAAGCTCCTAAAATACTAACGGTTATAAAAAAAGCCCTAGCACAAAGCGATTATTTTCAATTTAGAGCACCCACAGGAATTGGGGTTTTTGTGATTCCGTATTTGGTGTTTTTTAGTCAAAAAAAGGGCTGGTTTAAATATGCAGGGAATTGGAAACAAGAACA
>NZ_JBDVOT010000189.1:0-12932 GCF_039968975.1 Maribacter sp.
TAGATGTAAGATATTATAGATTTAGGTTTGGTTTTTCGCCTAGCAAATATAGAAATTGTTTAACGAAAGAGCCATTATAAAAAAAGCCGCCTAAACTGAGTTCAGCGGCTTTTAATTAATTACTCATGGTAAAATAGATGTGATTACCATAGTAGAACGTAAATTGAAAATTTAAAGCAAATTATATAATCTTTATGCCCATTATCTTCCTAATACGTTAATGTATTATAACCATTGGCTTGCAATTGCAACATACGAACCGATGCGGTCGGTGTAACATCAAGACCATCAAACAGTGTTTCTTCAGCAACTCCTAATTTTTCCATTGCAACACTGCAAACACTAACTTTTACTTTTCCTTTATACTTTTGAAAGAACTTTTCTAACTCTGAATCCTTAACCAATTGTGTAACGACTTTACCTTTGACCACAATTTCATAATCTTCTATTTTAACACCATTCTCAATTAAAAGGTCATACATACCCAATACACCTTTAAAATGCCTTTCTGTAGTAAGTATAAAACCATATTTAGGAGTTTTCTGTAAATCTGCTACAGTTTCTTGGTCTAGTTTTTTCTGTCCAAAAACTTGGGTGCCACTGGCAACCATTAACATTACTACTAAAAGAGTTCTAAGAATATTTTTCATGGGTTACGTTTTGATGTGTAAATTGAATAACTAAATTAATGAAATTTATACCCAAATACTCCTTAAAAAGATGTAAAAATGGCTATTCTAATTAAGTTAGCACAACGAATTCCTCTTTAGGCAAGATTTCTTTGTTATTGACAGGAACCGATTTTAATGATTTTAATAACAGCTCTTTTAGTTCTTTAAAAGAAGACGACTTTTTTAAGAACTGATTGGCTCCATCTTGTTTTAGTTGGTTTACTTCTCTATCTCTATAAATTGAAGAATATGCTATGATATAAATTTTATTGAATTTTTTAAAATTTCTTATATCGATAAGACATTCAAACCCATCCATAATAGGCATGTATAAATCTAAAAAAATTACTTGAGGCAAAGTGACATCAGAAAACAATTTATCCATTAAATCGACACCATTATCAAACTGAAAAACCTCTGTTTTTACAGGTACACTGCTTAAAGCTTCCATAAAAAAGTCGCGATCATCAAAATCGTCATCTGCAATATATATTCTTAGATCTTTCATTTTGTTTAATACAATATCAGTATGACCTACAAAATTATGTACAATCACTACATAATTTTTTTCCAATAAAAATGATTACTGACTCAATACCAATTTATTGTAAAATACTAACTCAATAAAATATATTTTTTGTAGTAAAATACTTACATTTGATATTCTGCGTTATATAACTAATGCTCCCTTTTTAATTGTGCAATATATTATGGCTATTAAAAACACTGATGAACTTTCATTAATACTTCAGCAATATCAGCTTGATTATTACACTAAAGGGAATGCCTTGAAGGTGCACAATATACTTACAGATGTGTTACCTATAATCGAATTTAAAAGCGAAAATTGTTCCTCTGATTTTCACAAAAGACATGTAGAATTAAAAAAAATTGAAGATTTGCCAGATTTAAATGAGTATTCTGAAAAATTTGCCCAAAATTTATTGAAGCTTCTTTTAATCATAAATAATTGTAAATTTTCTACCAAAGTAAATTAAGGCTACTCGCTTCAATGGATACGGTCGCAATACCCTGAAGTCGATTTTTTATTTAACAATACTTCTCAATTAAAATTGTTATGCCCTATTCTATTCAGTAAATTCTTTGCTGTAAGCCAGAATTTTTTTGAAGTAGGATTAGGTATAACTGACATATCCGGAATTTCTTCTTCTGGACTAACCATTAATTTAATATACCTAAAAGCTTCATTTGGTAATTGATTAGACAAATAAGCCATACTCCAATTATCAAATTCTCTAGAATAAATATTGCCTTTTGAGAGCAAAATGACCTCTCTGTGCCTTGTATCTATTTTAATTTTTTCAAACAAAGCCAAGACTACTTCTGCATTACCTTCTAAATATTGTATAAAAAAACCTTCGTGATAAATAAGACAACCCGTAATATCATGTCTATTGTTAAAATCTCTAGATTCTAATAAAATTTCATCAACCTGAGTTGAAGTAAGGGTATTTGCTATTGATTTATAAACAAGATTGTACATGGTAACTAAAATATAAAAAGCTACGTATAAATTTATAAGATACTAACTTTCAATGAAAACCCACAGCAAATAGATACTGTTTTTTTTTACATTTTTCATTAATAACTACAAACAGTATTGACTTATTTAAAAGCGTCCTATCTGAAGAGTCAATTTTATATGTGATTGCATCTATCGTAATCTATTTAAAAACAGATATTTCCAAAAAAGAATTTTAAAATAAGAAATCATGAAATCTAATATTGTAATTATACTAGCCCTGTCAGTTATTTTAACAGCATGCTCAAGCACAAAAAACAACTTAACTAATACTACAGATAAGTCCACAGCTCAAAATGAATCAACTAATACCTTAAGCAATACAGCCATTCAAAATACTTCAGAAAAATTAAACGACGAATATGCTACCATGTTTGCAAAATTAGAAATGAGCAAAGAACAAATTAGCACTTTTACTTCTGAAATGAATCGTTTTAAAAACAAACAAGCCAATACTGCAAGTGGAGAAATGCTAGGGAGTATAGAGAGTGAACGCACCCGCCAATTGGAAGATATTTTATCTAGCTCACAGTATGCAAAATACGAACAATGGTTAGCAGAAAATGAATAGTAACAATAACCTATTCTATTTATGTTTTTGCACTAATACTAAAAGGTATACAACAAAGCTACAATATACTCCTCTTATACTTTTATGGAATACTAATTATAAAATAATATTACAATGATAAAACCCACATCAGAAGTACCTGAATTAAAATTACCTTTAATTAACGATACGCAATGGAGTCTACATGAACAAGACAGTACATCTTTTACTATGGTCGTATTTTATAGAGGATTGCATTGCCCCGTTTGCAAAAATTACTTAGAAGATCTTGCTACAAGATTAAAAGATTTTAGTGATAGAGGTGTTCACTTAATTGCCATTAGTAGCGATAGCGAAGAACGCGCAAAAAAAGCAGGTAAGGAATGGGATATTCCAGAACTGCCCGTTGGTTACAATCTACCAATAGAAACAGCACGAGAATGGGGATTATACGTATCTAAAAAAACATCGGATAAAGAACCAGATGAATTTTCAGAACCGGGGTTGTTTTTAATTCGCCCTGATAATACCCTTTATGCAAGTGCTATTCAAACAATGCCTTTTGCAAGACCTCACTGGGACGATATCTTAAATGCGATAGATTACGTCAACAAAAATAACTACCCCGCAAGAGGTGGTGAATAGTTTAAATTTGTCCATAAATAAAAAGGTGGTCAGTTCTTTAAAGAACTAACCACCTTTTATATCTAATGATTAATATTAATTTCTATCTAATTTCCACTTTTCAAACTCCGCTTTTATACTTTCATCTACCATTGGGTATAGACCTATTACTGCCCTACCTCCTTGTACTTGCTCTATCACAAACTCTTCATACATGGTCATCTGAATACATTCATCAGCAACCTCATCGGCAAGATGCGCAGGTATCACCATTACGCCGTCATCATCTCCAAGTATAACATCACCAGGAAATACGGCAACATCACCACAACCTATAGGATCATTAATAGCAATTGCTTGGTGCAACGTTAAGTTCGTTGGTGCCGTAGGTCTATTATGATATGACGAAAAATCCAAGTCGGCAATTTCTGCGGAATCCCTAAACCCACCATCGGTAACAATACCTTCTGCATTTCTCACCATTAGCCTTGTAACCAAAATAGATCCTGCAGATGCTGCTCTGGCATTTTGTCTACTATCAATAACCATTACAGCGCCTTCTGGACATTCTTCAACAGCTACTCTTTGTAAATGCTTTGGGTCTCTAAATACAGAGATGGGGTTTAAGTCTTCACGAGCAGGTATATAACGTAATGTATATGCTTCACCAACCATAGTGGGTCTATCTAATTTTAATGGTTTTACGTGTTGTATAAACTGATTTTTCAATCCTTTTTTAAATAAACAAGTTGCAACAGTTGCCGTACTTACTTTTCTTAATTTTTCTTTTGTTGCCTTAGCTATTTTGGTCATTGTGTATTTTCTAAGTTTAATATTATTCTGCCTTTGCCCATGCCTCCCTTAAAAAGATTAAATCTTTTTTCATTTTAGCAAACACTTCTTTTTTATCCATTGATATTTTTGTAGCCCCATGCTCTGCTCCACCCAAATCATATTCTAGATGTAATGATATTGGCACATTAATCTTATATTTTTTAAGTAAAGAGAAATATCTATTAAAATCTACCATACCCTCACCTAAGGGGGTATTAATAGGCTCCCATGAATCACCTTTCATTCCCCATTTAAAATCCTTTATTACTATAGATTTTATGTAAGATTGAATACGGCGTAAATCTAACTCCCAGCTTTTGCCACCTTCTACAACGGCATGTCTTATATCATACTGACAACCTAAAAACTCACCATTGGTTTTTGAAAAAATTGTTGGTAGATCCCAAATAGGTGCACCCACGTGATTACCTGCATGATTTTGATAGCATCCAATTAATCCTAACTCTTTATTTAAGTCTTCTAAATTTTTAGCTTGGGCTGCATATTGTGCCAAACTTTCATCAATAGCTATATCCTCAGGATAACTTAACCAACCTGTTCTATAATACTTAAATCCCAAAGAACTGGCAGTTTTCAATACTTCGCTTTGACCAGCATCTTCAATATCCCATACATTGGTAGTCATCATTTTAGGTGTCAACCCATATTTTTTCATAGCCGCTACCGCTACAGGTAAATCTTCTTTTACCTTTTCGGGCAATATATGGCCTTTTGGGCGTACTGTTAAGTCTAATCCATTGAATCCTATTTCTGCAGCTGCAGCAGACATTTCGTTATAATCAAGAAATTGTAAATGTTTGGAAAAAAGGTGAACCTCAATAGCATCATTGGCAGCAATTTTTGGCCGTAGAAAATCACCTTCTAACCTTACTAAAGGCAAGCCTGCCAATGCCATAGCCGACTTCTTTGTGAAATTTCTCCTAGATATACCTTTTTTATCTTCTCTCATTTTTAATATACCTTTTGTATTTTATCAATAGGTTTTGTGTTAATTAGTTGTCATTCTTACAAATATATGTATTTTTGGTCAACCAAACTGGTTAACCAGTTTAGTGTGGTTGCAACATAAATCACACTCCTAAAAATCTACAATTAGTTTCAAACCAGATTAATAACATATATAATGAAAAAGTATTTTTTACTATTAGCATTTGTTTTTCTACTGTTTTCTTGCAATGAAAAATCAAGTAGCATCGCTATAACCGTAAACGATATAAATGAATTGAACACAGCAATTGCCGAAGCAAAACCTGGCGATGATATTGTTATGGCTAATGGAAATTGGAAAGATGTGAACATTAAATTTGTAGCATATGGTAATGAGAAAAATCCTATCACATTACGGGCAGAAACCTCTGGAAAAGTTTTGATTACGGGTACTTCCGATTTAAAACTTGCCGGTGAATATTTGAACATTAATGGACTTCATTTTACGAATGGATCATCTCCCTCATCAGCCGTTATTGATTTTGGCATTAGTGAAGACTCGGTAGCCAACCATTGTAAAATTACCAACAGTGCGATTATAGATTTCAACAAGGCTCAACGTAATCAAACAGATTTATGGGTGTTGTTTAAAGGGCGACACAATGAGCTAGATCATTGCTACATTGCCGGCAAATCTAATAGAGGACCAACAGTAAGAATTGACTTGGCCGGTAACAACAGTATAAAGAACTACCACAAAATCACCAATAACTATTTTGGTCCTAGACCTCCTAAGGGCGGACCTAGTGCAGAAACTATTCAACTTGGTAATAGTTTTACCTCTATGGCGCCTAGTTATACTTTAGTTGAAAATAACTTTTTTGACCACTGTAACGGTGAAGTGGAAATTATCTCTAGTAAAACCAATTTCAATGAGTTTAGAAACAATGTTTTTTACAAGAGTGAAGGTTCATTGGTTACAAGACATGGTAACTACTGTATTATTGATGGCAATGTTTTTATTGGGGATGAAAATTCTGAACAAATAGGTGGTATACGCTTAATTGGAACAGGTCATTGGGTTACCAATAATTATTTCTACAATTTAAATGGAAAAACTTTTAGGAGTCCGCTTGCCGTAATGAACGGTATTCCAAAATCACCATTGAACAGATACTTGCAAGTTACCGATGTTGTTGTGGCCAACAATTCTTGGGTAAATTGTGTGTCGCCTTGGCAATTTGGAGTAGGTTCTAACACCGACCAAAAAGACATTCTGCCAAAATCTGAGATTAGATCGGCAACACCTATACGAACAACTGTAGCCAATAATCTTATTTATAATGACAAAGGAGATGAGCAACCCATTGTTAAACATGACTCTATAGACGGCATTAGATTTAAAAGTAACGTCATTAATAACCAAGGAATTATGTTTAATGATGTCGACGGACTTACCCAAAAAGATTTTGGTACTACTGTAGCCGATGGCGATATTCTAATGCCCGATAATTCATTGGCAAACTTTGAACTTTATAGCGGATTTGAATTTGACCAGATCACTGAAGATTTGTTCGGTAATTCTAGGGCAGAGAATAATATGGTGGGTGCAGTAGTAGGCAAACCCGTGAACAAAAAGAATATGATGGATGTATCTCAATACGGTACAGACTGGTATTCTAACACAACTTCTAGGAACGAATCTGGCAAAACACATGCAGCTGGCACAACAACAGAACTTGTAAATGCACTTACATCTGCAAACAATGGAGATACCATCAACTTAACCGCCCAACGATACGATTTAAGTTCTCCATTAAAAATTGATAAGTCTATAACTATAATTGCCGCTACACCAGAAGCAAAAGCAACTATTGAATACAAAGGAGCATCTGAAAGTCCGGCATTTGAAATGAATCCGAAAGGGCAACTTACGCTTAAGAATATTCAGCTGGTAGGTAACAAAGAACAATACGCTTTTGCTAGTTTAAAAAACAACATGTCTAGCCTTTACGATCTAAATGTTATTGATTGTGAAATATCAAATTTCGATTATGTTTTAAAAGCATATAAATTATCATTTTCAGAGTACATCACTTTTAAATCTACGGAAATTAAAAATTGTGCAAACGGGTTAGAACTATCTGAAGAAACAGATGACAAGGGCGAATATAATGCCGAGAACATTACCATTGACAACTGTTTGTTTGACGGTGTTGCGAATAACGTGATCGACTATTATAGAGGTGGCTACGACGAATCTACCGTTGGCGGTAATTTAGTTGTCACAAATAGCACATTTACTCATTGTGGCTTAAAAAGTAAAGAAGGTCTACTTCTAAATACATATGGTATTATCAATGTAAATCTTGAGAATAACAAATTCATTGATAACCCTGTTCAACTGGTTGCGCGTTTATGGGGCGCAAAAAACAATAGGTCTTCTAACAATGAAATAAAAAATTCTGGGAAATTGATTGTACAAGAAAACCTCCCCCTTAAACTTATGTACTAATAACACGTAAAATAACAACATGAAAAAGTCTATAGTTTCCATCATTGCAGTAATAACTTTATTTGCTTGTAAAGACAACTCAAAAAAAGCTTCAGATACTATTGAAAAATCTACAGAAGATAGTGTAGTTACCACAAAATACCCAAGCGAGGTCATCCCGTTTATGGATGAATGGAAAATTCTATTAGGTGATGGCACCTATGAAGATAACCTTAAAGATTACGCCAAAGATGATTTCTTTTACGTTGCTGACGACGGAAAAACGGATTGGGTAGTATACAAAACACCAAACAGCGGAATCACTTCAAGAACCTCTAGCAATACAAGAACAGAGCTAGGCCAAAAAGCACATTGGATACCCGAAACAGGTGGAAAATTAACCGGCACATTAAAAGTACAGCACGTATCAACCTCTGGCGATGCTAGAGTTGCCGCTTCTTATGCTGTTGTTGTTGGACAAATACATAGTGATGAAGGACACGAAAATGAGCCGATAAAAATATTCTACAAGAAATTTCCAGGACATACAAAAGGTTCTGTTTTCTGGAATTACGAAATTAACACTGAAGGAGACAATTCAAAAAGATGGGACTACTCCTCAGCTGTTTGGGGTAATGACATGTCAGTAGTAGGACCAGATTCAACAACCGCTCCAGAAGAGCCAGAAAATGGTATTGAATTGGGAGAAGAGTTTAGTTATGAAATTAATGTTCATAAGGGTATCATGTACTTAACTTTTAAAAGTGACGGTCACAAAACGGTTAAATTCACTAAAAATCTATTGGTATCTGAATTCACTAAAACATTACCAGAACAGATAAAAACATTATACGCTTCTATAGGTCGTGATGGTCTGGAACGTAAAAATGCATACGCTGGTGAAATTCAATATTTTAAACAAGGGGCATATAACCAAACCAATGGCAAATCTCCAGAAGACAATATTGTATGGAGCACTGGTGCCGATACTTATGATGGCGATATTGCAAAGCAATATGCAAATGGTGATTACGCTGAAGTATGGTTTAGAGCAGCAACTGTAGGTGCAGGTACTGAACCAAATGAGGAATAACATTAAGTTTTCTTATCGGGTTGTTATTTAAAGTTTATTTTAGACCATAAACTAATCATTCTTTATGTGACCAAATAGACTTCTAATTACTGATAGATATACAAGTAATGGAATTTATCGAATTGATGATTTCTAAAGTAGATAATTATCGATTCGTAATTTAAACCGCCCTTTTTATGTTAAATATTTGCTAGTCTTACAAATATCCTTATTTTTGGTAAACCAATTTGGTTAACCAATTTTAACTCATGAGACAATACCACCTTCTATTCTTATCTGTTTTTCTTTGCCTATTATTTTCCTTCACTACACCACAACAAAATTATGTAGTAAAAACTGTAGCTGAGTTTAACGATGTTTTACAAAAAGTTCAACCAGGGGACAACATTATCCTAGCCAATGGAGTATGGATGAATGCCGAACTTCTTTTTGAAGCCAACGGAACTACGGAAAAACCTATAACACTTATCGCAGAAGAAAAAGGAAAAGTAATTTTATCCGGAGCTTCTAACCTTAGAATTGCAGGTGACCATTTAATCGTTAAAGGACTAGTATTCAAAAACGGTTATACCCCTACTAATGCTGTTATTTCTTTTAGAAAAAGCAGGGAACAAATGGCCAATAACTCCCGCCTTACCGAATGTGTAATCGATAACTTCAATAATCCTGAACGCCAAGTACAAGATTATTGGATAACCATCTACGGAAAAAATAACCGTATTGACCATAATCATATCGCAGGTAAAAAGAATTTAGGAGTTACCATGATTGTTGGTTTGGATACGGAAGAAAGTAGAGCAAACAACCATCAAATAGATCATAACTATTTTGGACCACGCCCTACATACGGTAACAATGGCGGTGAAACCTTAAGAATAGGTACCAGTCATCATGCATTAGAAAAATCAAACACCTTAGTAGAATCTAATTATTTTGACAGAACTAACGGTGAACATGAAATCATCTCAAACAAATCTTGTAATAACACCTTCAAATACAACACTTTTTTTGAATGTACAGGTACGCTAACTATGCGTCATGGAAATGAAACTTTAGTTGACGGTAATGTATTTATTGGCAACAACAAGCCAAGTACTGGTGGTATTCGTGTAATTAATGAAACGCAGACGGTAATCAACAACTATCATATAGGTCTAACCGGATATCGTTTTAGAGGTGCTTTCGTTATGATGAACGGTGTACCAAACTCGCCGCCAAATAGATATGTACCGGTTATAGATTCTAAAGTAAACAACAATACTTTTGTAAACTGCGATAATATACTTTTTGGTGCAGGTAGCGATGCAGAGAGAAGTCAGGCGCCAAGAACTTCTGAATTTTCAGAGAATATTATTTATAACGACACCAAGAAAGATGTATTTACAATTGATGATGATATTAGTGGTATAACTTTCAAAAACAACATTCTTAGCGAAAATTCAGATAGCACAATAGAAGAAGGTTTTAAAAATGCCAAAATTAAATTGGTGACAGATAAGAACGGATTCTTAATCCCTACTTCTAACAAGATTAAAACTAAGGTTTCGATTAGCCCTAAAATTGCGACCAAAGAAAATACAGGTGCTTCATGGTATTCAAAAGCAGACAACACTGTTGCACTAAACTCTGGTAATATCATCAATGTAGCAGCAGGCATTAATACCTTGTACGATAAAGTAAAGGAAACTAAGCCAGGTGATATTATCGTTTTAGAAGATGGTGGTACCTACTTATTGACTAAAGCTGTAAAAATTAACCATCCGCTTACGTTTAAAACAGTAGGAAAGAAAAAAGCAACCATTTTATTTGAAAGAATGATGGCTTTTGAAATTGAAAATGGAGGAAGTTTATCTTTGGAAAATATCACTTTTGACGGTACTAAATCTCCAGACTACGCAGGTAACTCTGTTATTAGCACCAGTAAAAAATCTATGATAGATAATTACAAGCTATTCATAGATAAATGTGAGTTTAAAGATATGGTCGTTAATCATTCTTTTGACGTACTACGTGTATCTAAGGGCACATTTGCAGACACTATTAGCATTCAAAATTCGAAGTTTAAAAATATATCTGGTAGCATTGCCGCCTTAGACAAAGAAACAGATGATATTGGCGCTTACAATGTTGAATACTTTATTATGAAAAACAATGCTGTAAGTGATTTACAAGGTGCTGCGTTAAGATTATACAGAGGTGGTAAAGATGAAAGTACTTTTGGTCCGTTTTTAGAGATGGAGCACAATGTATTTGATCATGTTGGTTACGGATCTAAAAATAAATATGATGCTACCGTTTCCTTATATGGCGTTCAAGAAACCGAAATAAAAAACAATATTTTTAAAGATAGTAAAGCCATTAATATGCACTTGGTCGTTGGTGAGCCTATCGTTAAAGTTTTGAACAATGCTCTCAGCAATTCTGAAAAACTAATGGTTACAGGTGACCAAAAATATATACTAGAAAACCAATGGGAGCTTGAACCTAAATTTTCTAAAGACAGTAATTATTCATTAAGTGCAGATTCCCCTTTAAAAGGCAAAGGCACTGATGGTAAAAATCTAGGTCTATTAAAAAAGGAACAATAAACATGACCAAGTACATAACATCATTACAAATTTTTGTTTGCGCTATATTTATAACCTTAAGCGCAAATGCTCAAGAACATCCTAGTCTTATTCTAACAAAATCCGGAGTAGAGAAGATTAGAGCAGAGTTGGGTAACGTACCTTTATTCGATGCTTCTTTAGAAAAATTAAAACAACAGGTAGATGCAGAAATAGCCTTGGGCATAGATACGCCTATTCCAAAAGATTATTCTGGCGGCTATACACATGTACGTCATAAGCATAATATGTACGTAATGCAGCAAGCCGGTGCTCTATACCAAATTTTAGATGATGAAAAATATGCAAAATATGTAAAAGACATGTTATTGCAATATGAGGAAATGTACAAGACATTACCATTACACCCAAAAACTAGATCTTATGCCCGTGGTAAGTTATTTTGGCAGTGTTTGAATGATTCTAACTGGCTTGTTTATGTGAGTCAAGCCTATGATTGCATCTACAATTACCTGAGCAAGGCAGAAAGAAAAAAATTAGAGAACAATCTCTTTAGACCATTTGCTGATCATATTTCTGTAGACAGTCCACAATTTTACCAGAGGGTACACAATCATAGTACATGGGGTAATGCAGCTGTTGGTATGATTGGTCTTGTAATGAACGATAAAGAATTAATTGATCGCGCACTATACGGAATTCCAGGATTAGAGATGGATAAATCTGCAAAAGACGATGATGGCGGATTCATCAATAAAGAAGGAAAAGCCGGATTTTTAGCAAATATAGAAGAGCCTTTTTCACCAGACGGATATTACAATGAAGGACCATATTATCAACGCTACGCCATGTACCCTTTCTTAATTTTTGCGGAAGGATTGCATAATGTAAAACCTGAACTCAAAATTTTTGAATATAAAGATGGTGTGTTGTTAAAATCTATAAACGCGCTCTTAAATTTATCTGATGCAGATGGTGACTTCTTTCCACTGAACGATGGTCAAAAAGGAATGTCCTATTACACTGATGCATTGGTATCAGCTGTTGATATTTCTTATTACTACGGATCACAAGATCCTGGCTTATTAAGTATAGCGGCTAAACAAAATAAAGTATTATTAGACGATTCTGGTTTAGCAGTAGCCCTAGGCGTTAAAAATGGAAAAGCTACCCCGTTCAATAAAAAATCTATTAATCTGTCTGACGGACCAGAAGGAAAACAAGGTGGTGTAGGCATTTTACGTAGTGAGAATTTGGAGCTTGTTTTCAAATACGCCTCACAAGGATCAAGTCATGGTCATTATGATAAATTATCCTATTCCTTTTACAATAATGGAAATGAAGTATTACAAGATTATGGATTAGCCCGTTTTGTAAATATTGAACAAAAAGGCGGTGGTAATTATCTAAAGGAGAACAAAACTTGGGCCAAGCAAACTATTGCCCACAATACGCTGGTACAAAACGAAAAATCTCATTATCAAGGTAAATATGATATTGGAAGTAAGTATCATCCAGATTTATATCTATTTGATGACTCTAATGCTTCAGTGCAAATAGTCAGCGCCAAAGAGACCAATGCCTACTCTGGAACTGAAATGCACAGAA
>NZ_JBDVOT010000190.1:0-38208 GCF_039968975.1 Maribacter sp.
AAATGTTATTAAAAACGGAATTCCTGTTGCTATAGTTGGCGAACCTAATGTTGGAAAATCTACTCTTTTGAACGCCTTTTTAAATGAAGAGCGCGCTCTAGTTTCAGACATTGCAGGAACAACCCGTGATACCATTGAAGATGAAATCTCAATTGGAGGTATAGGTTTCAGATTTATAGATACGGCGGGAATTCGTGAAACAGAAGATGTTGTAGAAGGCATGGGTATTAAACGAACCTTTGAAAAAATAGAACAAGCCCAGGTCGTTTTACTTTTAGTTGATGGATCAAAGCTTTTAGCTGATGATAAGAAACTAAAAAATATAGTAATCGATTTTGAGAAAATAAAAAATCAGAATCCATTAAAACCTCTAGTTCTATTGGTCAATAAAGCAGATACCCTTTCTGAGGATGATAAAAATAAAATAGGCACCTATTTAGATGATGTAAAATACCTATCTGCAAAAACAGGAGAAGGTGTTGAAGAATTACAGAATAGCCTGTTAGAATTTGTAAATACCGGAGCATTACGTAATAACGAAACCATTGTTACTAATACTCGTCATTACAACTCTTTGTTGAAAGCATTGGAAGAAATTGAAAAAGTACAGTTTGGAATGAAAGCAGAACTTTCAAGTGATTTAATGGCGATTGATGTCAAAGAAGCTCTTTATCATTTGGGCGAAATCACAGGGCAGGTTACGAATGATGAGTTGTTAGGGAATATTTTTGCTAATTTTTGTATCGGGAAGTAAATAGGTAAACGAATATACCACCAACATCCCACCAAAGTCTAATTGTCAATAACTTACATTAAATTGTTTTGATTTTCGTTTCTTTTGACATGATGTTTATACTACTTTAGTTGATGCTCAAGTGTATCTTTAATTATAAATAATATGAGAAGATGCAAAAATGTGTATCTACCATGAAAATTATACTACGAAAGAAGAAACTTAAAAATAATAAAGAAAGTCTTTATATAGAATTTTACAATGGCTCGGTTATAACTCCAGAAGGGAAACGAAAGTTCTTAAGAACTTTCGAGTATCTCGATTTATACTTAGATAATTCATCTAATTCAGCTAGCATAAAACAAAGAAATAAAGAAACGCTTCTTCTAGCTGAAAATATTCTATCTATACGCCAAGCTGAACATATTCAAGGTAAATATCAAATTAAAAATACACGAAAAAAGAAAACCAATTTTCTTGAATATTACCATAAAATCAAGGAAGATAAATATCAAAGTAAAGGTAATTATGATAATTGGGATGCTGCCGGCTTACACTTAGAGGCTTATTGTCCAATAAATTTATCATTTGAAGAAATAGACGAGAGTTTCGTAAAAGGTTATAAAAAATATCTTGATGTAAAAGCAAGAACTAAATCGGGCACACCCCTATCTCAAAACACTAAATACACTTATTTCAACAAGTTCAGAGCTTGCTTAAGACTAGCATTTGAGGATAAGTACTTAGATATCGATTTAAAGAAATCTGTAAAATCCTTTGATCAAGGAGAGTCTCAGCGTGAATATCTTACATTTTCAGAACTGACCAAAATGGCCAATACAAAATGTAAATATCCTGTGTTAAAAAATGCTTTTATAGTTAGTTGTTTAACTTCTCTCAGGTGGAGCGATATAGACAAAATGAAATGGTCAGAAGTTCGCGATGAAGATAACGGAGCAAGAATAATTTTTAGACAAAAAAAAACGGACGGTCTTGAATACTTAGATATTTCAGACCAGGCACGCTCACTTATGGGCGAACGTAGAGGCGAAAGCGAAAAAGTATTTCAAGGTCTGAAATATGGTGCGCACTTTAATGCTGAAATACTTCGCTGGTGCATGCGAGCAGGTATTACGAAACACATAACTTTTCATAGTGCCAGACACACTAATGCGGTATTACTTCTTGAAAATGGAGCAGATATATACACGGTATCAAAGCGACTTGGCCATAAGGAGCTTCGAACCACCGAAATCTACGCCAAGATTATCGACAAGAAGATGAAAGAAGCTGCAGAAATAATCCCAAAACTTAGTATTAAAATTTAAGCTATGGAAAAAGAATTTTGCGAAGTAGACTTCAATCATCTAAAGAACATATTAATCAAAGACTGTTCTGTAATACAATTTTCAAATTCTCAGGAAAATGAGTTGAAAACTAAAATTGCCCTATCCTTGAATCAAAAAAAAACAAATTTTTTTGAAAAAGTTCTTTCTGACAACAAGGTTTTAGATTTATACGAAAATCTGACGAACAACTATCCCCACATAAAAAATACACCAGCTTATTTAAATAATGAACTCCTTCAGTTGTTATATGAAATTATTTTCAAAAGCTTTAAGCAAATAGCCTGGTATATTCCCGAAAAGAGTCTGACAACTAATATTTGGCATGAAGAAAAAACTCATTTTATTAATTACAGTATTGACTATATCTTAAACATAACTACAATTAAGGCATATGCTTTAAATGGAGCTTTTCATTTTCAAAATCTTAACAATAGTTTAGAAAAAATAATCTTTACTCAATTCTTATTTTTTTTAAAAGCGAAAAATAACATTATACAACAAATTGACTTGGTTCTTTTTAGAATAGAGCTAATGAAAAAAATAGAAACCGATATAGCTTTCAATTACTTAAAGCCCTTTGTCGCTGAAATAATAAAATTAGAAGAAGATTTTCATCTACTATCAGAAGATTCAATAAGCCATCTCATAAAACCAAAATATGATAAAGTAAAGATGAAAGAGTTTATATTTAGTTACCTAAAGAAACCTTCTCAAGTGGATATAATTTATCTATTAGAATCAAAGTCAGGTAAAATCACTAAGCCTTTTTATCCCAAAACATTTAATCATTTAGCTCATATATTATACTTACTCGAAAAGAATAATATAATTACTGAACAAGTAAGGAAAAACCTTGTTTCTGAAAATAAGATTTTGAAAGCTAGCGGAAATCGAGCAATCATATCTGACATTCAAACTGTATTTTCAAAACTCAAAATGGACTATGAACTATTAGACCAATTTCATGGTGATATAACAAGACTCAATTCCGATAATAGTCTACTTAACAACGAAAAACACAAGCAAATTGACAAACTATTCAATTCTATTTTAAGTTTTTAAACTTATGACTATCAGTATTTTAAAAAATATTTTATTTCTATTTTTCTATTTTTACAACTTCTACTTTATGTTCTGACTTTCTTTGACCTCAGTTAACGAAAAGAATCAAAGCGCTTTGTTCATTTAATTCATAAAAATTAAAAAATGGACATTAATTTATTAATAGACAGACTAGATAATATTGAAAAACTCCTTGTAGGCACTAAAGCAGTTTTAACAATTGAGGAATGTTGTACTTATACCGGCTACAAGATTTCTTATTTACGCAAATTAACTTCAGCAAATGTTATTCCCTATAGTAAGCCAAATGGCAAAGCGATTTTCTTTGACCGATTAAAATTGGATGCTTGGCTTCTAAGAAATCATCATAAATCTAAAACAGAGATTGATGATGAAGCTAATGCATACGCCTTACGTAACTCCAATTAAAAAATGGAAGAAGATAAGAGGCAATTTACGGGAATTTGGATACCTAGAGTTATTTATCTGAATACGGAATTAAATTGGCCCGCTAAAATATTGGTTCTGGAAATTCACAGTTTCACCGCTAATGGACAAGAATGTTTTATGTCAAATGAATATATATCAAGTTTTCTGAAAATTTCGATTAGGCAGGTCTCTCGATTAATTAGCCAATTAAAAGAACTTGGCTGGATAGAGGAATATGCATTTGATGGTAGAAAACGATACCTAAGAAGTTGTCTAATAACCGATTTCAATCGTGTCCATACAGCACAGACAAAAATGTCTAACCTGCCTAGACAAAAATGTCTAGGCAGCCATGACAATAATGGCGTACATATAAAACCAATTAACAAACCAGATTATTTTATTAAAGAAACAAAAGAAAAATTGAAGAAAAAGAACAGTAGAAAACCTTTAAAATGAATCTAAAAAAAAAAAAAAAATGAATCGTTTGATATCAACCAAAGAGGGAATACAAAAACTATTTATAAGTCGTACAGTAAGTAGAGAAAAAAAATCCAAAATGATAAAGCCTTTAGATTTAGCCTATTTTAAAAAAATTTTTTACCAAGAAGCCAAATCATTATACGCTGAAAGAAGAAAAAAATTTGAAGTAGATTCAGAAAACAAACGATTTCTTGAATTATTCTGTCAATATTTTACCGGAGACGAGTCATTTGAAAACCAAGATGGAGCTAATTTGGACAAAGGGCTATTTATTTATGGAAATCCTGGAAGTGGAAAGACTACCAGCTTGAAAATTCTACAAAGAATTGCAATAAAATATAATCTATCTCAAATTTGGCTTCCAATGATTCAAACTAGTGAAGTTGTTCAAAAGTATAATATCAATAAGAATAAAGAATATATTATCGAATATTACTCAAAAGGCAATTTTATATTTGATGATTTAGGCGCAGAAATACATGCCAACAATGTTTTTGTTTTTGGAAAAGAAGACATTTTTATTAGAATAATTGAAGCTCGATATAATAATTTTATTGAAAGAGGAATAAAAACACATATCACCAGTAATTTAACTATTGATGAAATAAATCAACGCTATGGTCCACGCGTAGCTGATCGATTTTATGAAATGTTTAATCTACTTCCATTATACAAAAGTGGTGATAGCAGACGCTAACTCAAAGAACTAAAATTTTCTTTTTTAGCCAGCGAATAAATCCAAATAAAATAGTTTGTAAATATTTTGAGCGAATAAATTGGCAAGATGTGTTTTACGGTCCCTCAAAATTCAGAAACCATAAAACTTCTTGCCGCTTGTAGCGGAGTAAAATCATTCTCTCAAAACTCGATTATGATAAAAATGAAACAAAAGAAAACTATATTAGGAACAAGGAAACTTAATAGAAATGACAAACTAAAACCTGTGTCAATTTATCTAAACGAACATGAAATTGCAACGGGGAATTATGGACAAGCTGAAGGGAGTTCTTCGTTAAACTATTTAAAATCAATAATTAAAAAATGAATAAATATATTCTATGCACAAACAGTAAAGGAGGCGTTGGCAAGTCTACATTATCACTAAACTTAGCGATTACCCTTAGTGAAGAATTTAAGGTAGCGGTGATAGATTTGGACCACCAGGGTAGCCTAATTCTGTTGAAAAATCAATATACAAAGTTCAATATCACCAATGAACAATATCTTTTATATCCAAATCAAGAGTATGATATTATTATAATAGATTGCCCTCCATACCTGCAGAAAGACCTGCCTAAATTAATTCGACTTGCTGATTTGATCATTATACCTACCAGAGCCGGCATATTAGATGTCTTAGCCATGAGTGGCACCGTGCATTTAATTGAAAAGGAAAAAATGAAGCATAAGTCATTAATTGTCCTCAACATGATTAAGCATAACACTACACTTACTGAAGAAGTATTGAATTTTATGGTTGCTCACAAGATTAAAATAGCAAAAACAAGACTTAGCGACTTGGTCTCATTCACTAGGTCAGTTGCTCTAAAAGGAGTTTTTAACGACAAAAAAGCTCAAAGACAAATAGACAATCTCACACTAGAAGTAAAGAACTTATTGAATTGAATCTACAATTGTAGTTTACTATAATTATAGATTTCTATAAAACTACATTTATATGAAAAATAATAATTCCATCCACGACTCTATAACTCGTGCTCAACAAGAAACAATTGATTATAAAATACAGGAGATCAAACCTGTAAAAGAAAGCATTAATAAAGATATGGTTCAATGCAATTTTAATATACATCCTGTTCTCAAAAACCGATTAAAACTTAGAGCTATACAGGAAGGAGTAGGTTACAAAGAGATAATTACCACACTACTAGAAGAATATTTACAGTAAGTTGTCACTAACGCAGTTTGCTCTACGCCTCCCCTAATATTCTGTTTATATCTTTATACAAGCTTTGTATTTTCTGAATGGTTTCAATTGGATATTCATATGTATAAGAAATCCTTTTTATATTCTCAATTGCTAACGTATCCTCTAGGTATGAGTATTTTTCTGTAAAATATTCAAAAGGTTTTGGACCAATAGTTTTACCAGTAATATCCCAAGATCCATCAAGAAATAGATTCTCGGTAAAAGCAATTTTGTTTTTGAATCTAGAAATTCGATGCTTTAACTTTTCCTCAAAAGCTTTGATTACAACTTCTTCACTTAAAATATTATTGACTAAAAACCCCTCAAACACCCCAATTACTCCCAATTGCACACAGTTAACTACCAAATCCTCATCTTCTGTGTAATAGAGTAAATCAACTATTGTTTTTGCTGTTTTCATATGTTTCTAAACCTTTCATTAAAGCCATAGTAAAAATATAATATTATTATAAAGTACTATTATGATAATGTACTAATAGCATATTATGATAAAATAATAATATTATAAAAATGCAATTAAATCATTGATAGTAGATTTAGATCAATTAGCGACACCTAACTTATCTATTTAATAATCTTAAACTGATTGAAGAAGAATTGGTTAAATTTGAAATAGAATTTAAATCAATACTATAAGGAACATAGAAGAAACATAAAATACAAAAGCGATTAGCTTTTGATTTGGTTAGGAAAATCGCCAGTTTTTTTAATTCGCCGTAATCAAGACTAAGACGCCCATGTTCTGCGTGGGCTGTTCTTGTTTGGCGAATGGGTGTCTGGCGATACCTCCTTACCTACAAGTTCGGTTCCACGCTTTTTTTATGGAAAATAATCATTTAGATATCATAATAAAATCAAAGTCTTTGACCATCATTGATAATCAAATCATTAATGACTATTGGCTAATTAAGAATGGCAAGTTTAGTAACAAACCTTCAGAAATAGCAAAAAAATTCTCCTTGACAATCCTAGATGTATCTTACATTGCCCGTGAACATTCTCATCTCATTTTAAAAATAAAATGTACAAGTTGTAAAACTGCATATGAATTTATAGCATCGTCTCAAACAAGAGCCAATTTATATCTCAGTTCTTCTTGGGAGTGTAAGAATTGCCTAGATAAAAAAGAAGTCTTAAGAATTGAGAATTTAGAGCATGCTAAGGAGCAAATAGTAAAAAGAAGAAATTGGAAGTTTAATTACGCTATTGAACATAAATTAATAGAGAATTTTACAAGAGCTGAACTGTATTACTTGCTTAAAATGATAAAAGCTCCAAACGCCCACCAATTAATTACTCGCTTAAAGCAACTAAATAACAAAGAGTATTGGAGAATACTTTTTAAAGCAAATGAGTTTTGGTTGATAGACTTAACCTATAACTATGACAACAGTATTAAAAAATTTTATTTACCAGAAAATATAGAAACACGAATAAAGGATTATTTAGATACTACCAGAAAATCTCCACCAATAAATGAATATGTAAAACCCGTTCATACATCAATAGAATTTGAGATGCAAAAAAACACTCAACCACAAACAATTGATAATCTTTTTAATGGCATAGTTTTATTGGATAGAGATGTTACATTTAAAGCTGGTGTAGGTTATTCTTACAGTGTTAAACGTATGGAGAATGGTAATGCATACTTATCCATTATCCCATCTGACAATATATTAAAAGTCATCAATATTAATACTTCTAACGAACCAAAACACATTTCAGATATTATTAAAGAGCTTTAGTTACTTTAAACATCTGCTGTCAAAATTAAAATATATAAACTTAGAATAAATTCATTATGGATGTCTCACTTAAATCTATAGACCCACGCTTAGATCGAATCGAAAAATTATTAGAACAGGTAGTTCCTCAAACAACTAAGAAAGACAACAATAAAAAAAGAGTGTCTAAAAACCACTGGTTATCTGATAAAGAAATACGTGCCCTATAATAAAACAGGTTTTTAATAAAAAACAATAGTTTTACAATATTATACTTTTATCAAAGGCAAAACTCAAATATAAATCTAGGCATAGCAGAGAATATAAAAACTTAGAATTATTTTTGCATATATATCAATAGCGTTTTAAAAATCAAGAAATAGAACGCATATAAAACATCATTTTTATTTCAGGGCAACAGCTTATATTTTAAATATTTTTGTTGATATATATTGTATAGTAATAATGAAACACTGTTGGCTACAACACAAAATAATCTTAATTTTTAAAAAAATATTTTTTGAGTAAATGATTAAAATTAGAAGTAAAAAAATCGAAGGAATTATTGATGAAATTATTGATCAATACGTCTATGCTGACACTTCTGACAGACCCTGGATTATTGGATTTAGTGGAGGAAAAGACTCAACCGTGTTACTAACTTTAGTTTGGATTGCATTACAGAGAATTCGAAAAGAAATGCCATTTCCCTTTCAATTAAAAAGGAAAGTATATGTGGTTTGTAACGATACAATGGTCGAAAATCCTATTATAGCAAATTACGTGGAAGATGTACTTGCTATTATAAGTGAAGCGGCAAGAGATCAAGATTTACCAATTTTTGTTCAAAAAACTACACCTAAGCTAGAGGAGAGTTTTTGGGTTAATGTTATAGGCAAAGGATATCCAGTTCCAAATAATGCATTTAGATGGTGTACCGATAAACTAAAAATTAGACCAACATCAAGTTTTTTACTAGAGCAAATTGACGAAAAAGGAGAGGCTATTGTTTTACTAGGCACTAGATACGAAGAAAGCGCTACAAGAGAGCGCTCTATGAAAAAACATGAAGTCACTGGCAGCAGATTATCTAGACATCAAACCACCACCAATACATACGTATACTCACCTATTAAAGATATGTTTTTAGAAGAGGTTTGGTATGTCATTAATACGGTGCAATCACCTTGGGGATTTGATAACTCTATTCTATTTAAAATATATGCAGATGCAAGTGCCGATGATTATGAATGCCCAACGGTTGTTGTTAACAAGGAGCATAGCTCATGTGGTCAAAGCCGTTTTGGTTGCTGGACTTGTACTGTAGTGAAAACTGATAAGTCAATGACAGCATTGGTTGACAAAGGTCAAAATTGGATGCAACCATTACTGGATTTTCGTAATAGATTAGTAGAGAACCGTAATTTATCAGAAAATAGATCAAATACTCGTAGAAATGGAAAAGAAGCTGTTAGAGAAGATGGAAGCTTTAACGGAAATTACAATGATGAATATAGATATAAAATTTTAAAGGATTTATTAGAAGTTCAGAAGAAAGTTCAAAAGGAAAGACCTTACGTTACTTTAATTAACAATCAAGAATTAATAGCAATACAAGTTATTTGGAATAGAGATGGTTTTTTTGACAACACAGTTGGTAAACTTTATAAAGAAATCTTCAATAAAGATATCAACACCAATAACATTAAGTCTCTTGATGATACTGAACGAAGAATACTTAGAGATGTTTGTAAGGATGATAAAGGTTATTATGATTTAATTGATAATTTAATTTCTTTACAAGAAACTAAAACATTGATGATTTCTAAATATGGATTGCATAATGATGTAGAAAAGAGAATTGAAAACTTCGTAAATCCTTCAAAAAAATGAAAATAAATAGAATAAAATTTGAGAATTTTAGAATCTATAAAGGGATTAACGAAATTACATTTTCTCCAAAATCTGATAAAAATATTAGCATTGTTGCCGGTAAAAATGGTTTTGGAAAAACCACTTTTTTAACTTCTTTAATTTGGGTGTTTTATGGAAAAATGATGAGCGAAGTGGAAGATAAATATCGTAAAGATATTAAGACTTCTGGAGGCTATGATAAATTTCTAAAGACTTTATTAAATCGTGATGTAAAATCTAATAGTGCTAATGAAAGTGATGCATCTTTTTCTATTGAAGTTGAACTTACAGATATCTTAATACCTTCAATACCTTGTAAATCTGTTGTTTTAAAAAGATCTTATGATATACATACAGAGAAAGAAGATTTACGGATTTTAATTGACGGATTGGAAAATGAATTAACCAAAGAAGTTGGTTACGAAGTTTTTATTAATGATTTCATTCTACCTAGAGAGATTGCTAAATTTTTCTTTTTTGATGCAGAAAAGATTGTTTCTTTAGCAGAAGCACAATCCAAGGCTGAGTTAAGAAATTTGAGTAAAGCTTATTCTGAAGTATTAGGTATTAAAAAGTATGAAGACCTAAAAAGGAATTTAGAAACGCTTTTGACAAAACTTAGAAGAAGTGGAGCTTCTCCTAAACAACAAACAAAATTAGTAGAGCTTGTTGATCAAGAGAAGGAATTAAAGGGTTTAATAGAAATCAATACAGATAAGATTGCTATCATTGAAAAAGAGATTTTAAGCCATAAAATAAATAGCGACAACCTTCAAGAAAAATTAATTAGAGAAGGAAATGGTATCACTTTAGAGGAACTTCAGGAAATGAAAGCTGAACGAGATTCCCTAAAAGAAAAATCTGCCGAAATTAAAAACAACCTTAAAAAATTACTAGGAATTGCTCCGTTAGTTATTGCAGGTAAAAAATTAGCTGTATTAAATAAACAATTAATTCACGAGCACAACACACGATCTAGCACTATTAATAAAGATGTATTACTTGAAGAGCTTACTGTTTTTTCAAAATCCATTTTAGAGAAATTAAATTTACTGGACTTAGATGGAGATTCTAAATCTAAAGTCGAAAAGGCTTTAAAAGTAACCTTGACTGAAAAAGAGGATAATATTGTAGATAAGAAAAAAGGAAAAATACTTTTAGATTTTACCAATGAACAGTATAGAAGTTTTGAGGCTGTATATAGCAACATAAAAGGTGCTTTCTCCAGTCAATTTAATACTGTAATACAAGACGTTAAGAATAATCGAATTGCGTTATCTAGAGTACAACAAAGTATTCGACAAGCCGAAGCTAGAAAAGATAATCATCTCGCGTCTAAATTACGTGATGAAAAAGTTATTATCGATAATAAAGTTGAAAGCTTAATACAAGATAAAATTAAGCTAATTGAAGAGTTAGGTGGGTTAAAAACAAATTTAGCTTCAAACAGCAAGGTCTTATCTGAATATGAGAAAAACTTTAAACTCATTAATACTGATCAAAAGAAATTTGAGGTTACAGAAAAGCTATTGCAAAAAATAACTGTCATTATTAAAAAGATCAAGGAGGATAAAAAGTATTCTTTGCAGAAATCGATTCTACTTGGTTTAAATAAAATTATGCATAAAAAAGATTTCATCTATGATGTTCGTGTAAATGTTTTAGATGATGTTATGGATATTGATTTATTAGACAAAAACGGCGATGTAATGGATAAAAATTCTCTTTCTAAAGGAGAGCAGCAATTATATGCAACAGCACTGTTAAAAGCATTAGTAGATGAGTCTGGCATAAAGTTTCCTGTATTTATTGATAGTCCTCTACAGAAATTTGATAAATACCATTCTAAGAACATTATTAAAGAGTTTTATCCGGCAATTTCAGATCAAGTGGTTTTATTTCCATTACTAGAAAAAGAGTTATCTGAATTGGAATATGAGTATTTAAAACCCAACGTGAACAAAGTTTTTGTTATAGAAAATAGCAACGACGGTTCTAGCTTTAAAAAATACCCTGTAGACAAATTATTTCACCATTTAAAACAAGAAGCAGATGTTTACTCAAATTAGTACTACAAAAGAAAATAAGGAAATTGTTTCTCAGTTAACACGTACTTTGGGCCTAGGTACAGAAAATGTAATTGCTAGAATAGCATTGGCTTATTCTTTATCTAAAGACAGAACATTAGAGTTAAGTAATATTGGTAACTCTACAGGTAAAGGGTATTCTAAGTCTGTACTCTTTGGGGAATATTACGATTATTATTTAGGCTTAATATGTGTTCATTATAATTTATATAAAACAGATAAAGACTTACCTAAGTATATTAAAATGCATATTGATGATGGTCTTCAATTATTAAATGAAGAAATTAATGAACGATCTAATATTGATGGATTTGATTTTCTGGTTGAGAAGATTGAAAGTGGTTTACAAATGATAATATAATAGATGATGAATAAACTCCTTAGCGAAAACCAAGCTGCATTAAAACTTGGTATAACAAAAGAACTTTTATATTCTTATGTTAGAGCAGGAGTTAAAGGTCGTAAGTTAAAAGTTATTTCAGGTAAACGAGAAATTAAGTTTAAAGAATTTGATTTAGATGAGTTTGAAAGTTTTTTAAAAGAAAAATGGGTGAAAGACCCTAAAGAAAAAAGACCTACCATTCCTAAGTTTATTAAAGAATTTCTTAAAGTAGAATCAAATGGACAATGTGCTAGATGTACCTCTGGGCATCGAATGGATGATGCTCATATTATTCCTTGGTCAGATTCATTTTCACATTTTCATCATAATTTAATAAGACTTTGCACCGATTGTCACATCAAGTATGATGACGGAATTATCCCAAGAGATGAAATTATTAAAATAAAAGAGAACTTAACAGATAAATTAAAAAGAACTCTATTATCTGAAGAGGATTTAACGGTTGATTCTTTGCGAACTCTTCCAAATCCTGAATTAAGCTTTATTGGTAGAGAAGATTATATAAAGAAAATACATTCTGCAATTAACGAAGAGAAATTTATTGTTCTTTCAGGCATTGGAGGAATTGGTAAAACTGAGTTGTTAATAGAGTCGTTAAAAGGATACAAGCATCAAGTAAAATGGTTTAAAACAGAAAAATTTAATTTACTTCAAGATTTAATATTTGAAATTTTAAATGAGTTTAATGTAAGCTCAATTTCCAATTTATTTAGTGTTTTAGATGAAAGTGATTTAATTCTGGTTTTAGATGGATTAGAGAGCTTATTAATAGGTGATAGAGATGAAACATTAAACTTTTTAGAAAGTTTAATACGTTACACTTCTAAAGTTAAGTTTATGATAACCTCTCAAATTAACGTGGATGCATTATCATTTAAAGTCAAAACAATAAGGTTGAATGGCTTGTCAGAAGATGAGACAAAATTGTTTTTAGAAAATACTTTACCAGATTTTGATATTACAAATTTAAATTGGATTACTAAATTTTCAAATGGTCATATTCTAACTATAAAATTATTAGCTGGTTTAACTTCTTTTTATAGAGATCCTCATAAGGTAAAAGAGAAGCTAGAAGAGAAAGGTGTTGAACTAATCAATTCTCCTTTAAGAAAAGTACAAAATGCTAAGTCTTCATTAAACCTATCTTTAAAATTATGTTATGAAACCCTTAATTTATCTGAACAATCCATACTAGCTCTTTTAACAAATTTTCCAGTTGGGTGTAAGAGTTTTAGTCTCGAAATATTTGCAAAAGACTTTCTTATAGATGATGTATATATTGATGATGTTGATTTCATTATAGCAAGACTAAATCAGTTTAACCTAATTGAGATCGAATATGACTTATTAAATGAAACTAGAATTGTGTTGCTAAATCCTATCAGACAGTTTATTCAGTCAGAGAGTAGATTAAAATCAATAAAGGTTTGGCATCAATTAAAAATAGAAGCATTTAGCTTTTTGATGCATGAAGCATTTTTTATTTACAAACAAAATGTTCTAACTGAAAATTGGGATTTTGCAATGTTAAGGTATGATGTTGAATTACCAAATTATATAAATGCAATTAAAAACTCTATTCACTCAGCATATTGTAAAGACTGTTTAAAGTATTCTGATGAAAAAGATTATTTGAGAATTATTACAGGTTTTGCTGGTTCTTTATATAAATATTTATTTACTAGAGGACATTATCAATATGGATTAAAAATTAATGAAGAGGGAGCTAAAGCTCATATGAAACTGGGAGAATATGATTTAGCTATTGAAGACTTCACTATGCTCGCACAACTTTATTATAAAAATGACGACATAGAAAATGCTAAAAAGAGTCTGGAACAGATGAAGTTTTGTAATTCAAAATTAAAGGACGACTCAAAATCAATTCATCTGTATTTAATAGAAGGAGAGTTAATAATGAAAAACGAACCAGATAAATCTATATCATTATTTACAAAAGGCTTAGACTTGTTATCAAAATCAAAAGAATCAGATTATAAAAAATCTAATACAGCTATTTTTAATGCTGAGATAGGAAGAGTTTATGAAAACCATCTTACAGATTATGAAAAGGCTTTAAAGTATTACAAAATAGCTTCAAATATTTATTCTGAACTAAAAGATTACTCGAATCAATTCTCTTGTATCCATCATATTGCTAATTGCTACGCTTTTACAGGGCAACCTAATCTAGCATTAAATAATTATAAAGAATCTTTACTTGGCTTTATAAATACTGGTCAAAAAGAATATATAGGTAATTCTCTTTCGGAAATTGGTAGGTTAAGAGTTGATTATCCTAAAATGTGTTTTGATTTTATAAATGAGCATATTATTAAATGTGGATTAAATGATCTAAAAGAAGAAATTGAACTTAGATTAAAATTAAATCCCAACACCGAACAGTATAATTTAAGTGCTGGATTATTTAGGAAACAAATCTATAAACTTTGGAATATAATTAAATTAATAAGTTTTACAGATTATTTGCATTTGACATATGACTGGGCTAATGAGGTACTAATAAAAGTAAAAAAAGATGAAGTTATTATGTATTCATATCCTTGGTTCTTTTTAAATATTACCAAAATAATAGCCTCAACCAACAAAGAAAATCTATTAGATGCTGACATCCAGTCTATTAAAAGTTATTGTTATTTACACGGAGGAGAAGTTGAGCACGAAATATATGACCCATTCAAGTGGTTAGCTTTGTGGTTAGAATTTAAGGGAATAGAAAACACAACTAGAGGAAGGCTTTTTTCAGAAGTTGAGAATTTGGATTAAATATTTTTGATTTTATTCGGAATACTTGAGTTTAATACTGTTATCAATTAATTTTGAAAGACCATTTGTAAATGCCTCCAGAAAATTAAGAACTTCAATAAGTTTTTCTTTAGTTACATCTGCACTACGACCATTGTGAGCAATATTATTTCTTATTCTAAAAATGGAATTATGTTTATTTTCAATTTCTAAAACACGTTCAGATTCCCTATTTCTTTCTTCAAAATATGATTTAAACTCTTCTGTATTAGCAAATTTCTCTATTTTTAGTTCAAGATCAAATTTATCTAAAAAATCGATAAAGCTTTCTAATTTCAATATACCTTTAACATAAAAAACGATTTCTTTATTAAACTGATATTCTCCTTTTCCATCAATTCCCTTATTGAGGTTTTCTATTATTTCGTTATAATCAATTCTTAAATGAGAAGGTTTCTTATCTAGTGTAGTAAGTAACGAGCCAGAAAACTTTGTATTCATTCGTTTCAATTTCTCGGGAATTAGTGATTTATTCTTACACACACTCAATCTATTCAAAGATTCCTTTAATGTTTCCGTTAAAAAGTTCTCATAAGAAGCGCATAGTAATACGAAAAAGGAGTTGTAATATATATCTGAACTAAATTTTATCTTTATAAATTTATCGTCTATAACACCTTTGTGATAACGTGCTCCTTCATCAGTTCTCAAACTTGATTTTATTGCATTTGTTACTTCACCTTTATTTGAATAATAATCAACACAGCCTCTAATCTCAGATATTACGGAGTGAAAATTAATTTTAATTGTATCAATTGAAGCCATTAATCTAGTAAATTGATTATTTCGTTTTTAAAGAATGCTTTCATTGCCGAAATTTCGGTAGAACTACCTCTCCTATTAACAAGGTTTTCGTAATTTTCTGGAACAGCTATCAAATTTTGAACTAATTCTAATATTTCTTCTTTTTTTTCTATTATTTCATCAGATTTAGAACGAAGATCATGAAAAATCACTGTAATAGCATCGTAAAAATTAATAGATTGAGTAGATTTTCCAGTTGTCGAATCTGTTATTTGAAACATTTTTTCTCCAAAAACTTCATTTGTTAATTCTAAGGAATTAATGAATGATTCTTGCAAATCTTTAATTTCATCATCTGTAATGTATAATCTTCGATTCATTGCTCCATCCATCATTGTTTTTAAACTACCTTTAATATGTTTAGATTCAAATAAAGCAAAAAACCTTAAAACTATCTCACAGTCACCCATTCTTCTGAATAGTGTATTCTTAGAAAGTTTATCGGTAATTTTCCCTTCACTAATATTATCTGAATGAGATGGAATATTCCATGCTTTAGTAAACATTTCATTTCCAGATAAATCTACAATTAGATTATTGAACTTACTTGAATAAATACAATTTCGAATCTCTTGTGAATTTAATTTCATGCCACCAGTATTCAATCGTTCAAATACAAGTCTTCGAAGGTCTAATTTGTCATCATCATTTACAACACTTTCAGTCATAATAGTAGTAGCACTAATTCTCCTTCTATCTAAAGCTCTTCTAACTAATGGCAAAAATTGATTATAACTTAATCCATTTAGTTCTGTCCAATATTTCATACCTGTCAACTTATATTCATTGGCATAAAACGAAATAACAGCATCTAATCTTTGTTGCCCGTCCATTACTTCATATCTTCCATACTCCCATTCTAATAAAAAAATAGGCGGAATTGGTACATTCATTAATAATGATTCAATAAATTGAGATTTTCTTTTAATGTCCCATACTCTTCTACGTTGATATTCTGGTTGAATATTCATCCATTCTTTTACTTTTACAAAATCTATAACTTGTGGTAATAAAAAATCATTTCTTTCTTGAATTAAATTAAAAATACCATTTCTAAGTTTTTTCTCAATTTCTTCTATCTTGTTTAATTTTAATGCCATTTTATTTTTATTAAATATTTAATAAATTATTCTTTTAACAACTCCCAAAAAGCCTTGTCTTTTATCAAAATAGGTGGTGAACCAGCTAGATTTACAATACTTTGGTGCTTTTCTAATCCTTTAATTGTTTTTATTAAATTGTCTCTTTGATTTCTAGATCCAATCGAGAATAGAGATTCTACTTCTTTTGTTTTAATTTCACTTACTCTGTGTATTACCCATGTTAAAATGTAATTAGAGTAATCATTTTCGCTTGTAGAAAAGTGGTTTAAAAACTGTGTAGACAATACGGTACCAACACCAAACTCCCTACCTTCTTTTAATATCTTCTTTATAGAATTAAAGTTTTTACTTAAGAAGTTATCCGCTTCATCCACTAATATCATCTTTTTAATTTGCCTTTTGCCATCTTCTATAATACTATGCCCATGCGTTTGCATTTGCGTGTAAAAAGCATCTAAGGTAATTGCTACAATTAAATTTTGAATAGATTCATCATATCCAGAAAGGTTAATTACAGTAACGCCTTCTACCAAATCATACAACGATTTAGTTTTTGAAACATCTGGTTCAAAAATCTCAAAATCTTGTAAGTTAGATATGGCTGCATATAAGCTGTCTTGTGCTACTTTTTCGTCTTGCATATAAATATCACAAACATCACCTACGGTAGGCGGAGGTAGCGTCCAAGAATTTCTTTTAGCCTTATAAATTCCTTTAGCTTCATATGCCTCTATAATAGCATCTCTTAATTTTTGTTTTTGAACGTTACCTAAATTAAACGCATTAGAGATTGTCTCTTTAATATCATTTGCCGTATGCAAAGGAAGCATTGGTTTAGATTGCTCTGTAGCATCTAATGCCAATGGATTATATGGCAAATGGAAAGGATTATAAACTTTTGCTGAAGTTGCATTCACAAAATCATCTTTAATATAATCACCCTTATAATCAAAAATTAAAACCCCAAGTTTATCTGGACCAATATTTTTATCTTGATTGGTCACCAATTGAGATATTAAAGATTTGGTGAATTGGGTTTTACCAGTACCCATAGTACCAATAATACCAGTATTGGTATGCATTACTTTATCGGTATTATTAGGCTCCCAAATAACTTGTTTAGAATCATCCTTTAACTCAGAACCAAATAAAACTTTAATACCTTCTTTTGTTTTTGAAGGGAGTTCTTCGACACTTTTAACATGTATTTTAATTTTATCACTTGCTTCTTCTGGTTGATCTTGAATCTCTTCGACAGGTTTACTTTCTTCAGCATTATTAGGGAATCTATTGATAAGAAGGTTCTTTTTTTCTATACCAGTTTCTTTCTTATGAAACAACTCAATTAAATCTTCTATAGATTTAACTAAAAAGTTATAACCGTCTTCTTCAAATAATCTAGAAAGCACATAGTCTTCATTAATTTCTATTCTTCTTTGTAAAGATTCCTTACCAAAATGAATTACACCAAAAGAACCATATTTTGAATCTAACTCTTTAGATATAATAAAATTGTTATTCATTAAATCATATCTAAAATCATCTATGACATGATTCCAATTTTGCTCTCCCCAAACGTTATACAACTTCATTTTTTCAGCACTAGTCAATGCTATTTTTGCGAAAAAATTACGATAAAACTCACCGAGGAATCCTGTCTTTAAAACATGCTCACGTATAAGTTTAGCGGTACGTCTACCTTGTTCAATTCCTTTTCTAATAAGATTGCTCCCTCCTATTTTCAATTCGATAGGATATAAATGCATTTGTAAAACCCCGTTCTCTTTTCTTTCAAGACCTATCATCAACAAGTCGTCACTGAAGGAGCTTTCTTTTGTTCTTAGAT
The DNA here is from genome assembly GCF_039968975.1 of Maribacter sp. Lineage (GTDB taxonomy): Bacteria > Bacteroidota > Bacteroidia > Flavobacteriales > Flavobacteriaceae > Maribacter. The sequence continues at coordinate 18,718 of NZ_JBDVOT010000190.1, forward strand.
TTTTGGTGGAGAAAAGTCCGTCTTGCATATTAAGACCGGCACTACCAGAAACACGTAGAATTTCCTCTAAAGAAACAGGAACCCAAATAATGTTTGGGGTATAAAGAAAAGTTAAGGCCAACTTAATGCCAGATAGCAAACTAATTTTTTCCCGAGGGAATTGACTGTCTTGCCTAATAAGTTTTAGTAGCCAGTCACCATTTATAGCATTAAAAAAGTTAATCACCTTAATGGTATCTGTACTAGTATTGTATTCAACTTTATTCTTGGTTAAAAATTCAGCTACAATATTAGCATATTGGCTAGTCTTTCTTGAAACAGTAATAGAATCATAACCGCTTGAATTATTAAACTGGTCGCTGTAATGAATAATCACTAAATCATCTTCTTCTTGAAAGAAGTCTAAATCTACTTTTGGATCAATAAATGTAACCCATTGCGAGTTTATATATAAATTTTCGAGTTTTTCCTTAACTTGAAAATTGATTGTAGTACAAATAGCTTTGTCTACTTCATAATTATCTTCGTTTGCAACAACATTCATTGCTGAATTATAAAGGCAAACAAGTTTAATTAAAGTTGACTTATCTGAAGGCAAATCTTTAGAACCAAAACCTGATTTATAAATTTCTGCAATTGGCGTCGAAGGGATATCAGCCATTAATCCATTTAGAGATAAACCTGACTTAACTTGAGAAGGTTTATTAGATGAACTACCCGATTTTACACGGTTAAACTGATAAAAAGTGATATGCGAATATTCGTATTTTTCATTTGATTTAGGAATTGGCTTACTGTAAAAATTAACTTTTTCTAAAAAGATATTTAATAAATCTTCTTTTTCAAAATTACTTGTCTTTAGATTAATTTTAAGTCGACTTTCAATATCCTCAACATTATTAAAGTAAGATAATTCTTCAAACTTTGAAACTAACTGATCTGAACCGTAAATATTAATATCAATAGTCAAAAGATCAGATGGTCTACTAGATAAATGTTTATTTAAATATCTTTTATAATACTCAAATAAACCTTGAACAACTTCTTTACAATCTCCTAAGTTGACAACATTTAATTTGATAGGAGAATACTTAGATTGAGAAAATAAAAAATCAAAATTATATGTAAAGTTTTCTATTTTCGTAGTAACTAGTTTGCTTACAAAATCTTTAGGAGCAGCTTGCTCTGAATCCTGCATTTTTGAGTAACTAATCCACTCTGGAGTATCGATGGAATCAATTTGAGTGAATACTTTATTTTTTTGTAACTCTATATAGGGAACTAAGTTGGCTGGATTAAGTCTTTTTAATATAGCATTATATATTTCCTCTTGTTTTAACTGTCCATTAAGATTTAATTGATATGCAATATTAATAGGATGCAAAGGTGAATATTTAATTAAACCGTCACCGTACTTTTCTTGGATAACACCAAGTAACACTAAATCTTTTTCACTTTTTTGTAGCGGTCTATCTTCTTCAATCTTATTTAATTCTTCATAATAAATTTCAACATATTTTTCTGCAAGTTTCTTTAAATCATCTTTAAGAAACATTAGACTAGGTAGCGACTTTTTTTTAAGATAATAATCTCTTAAATCATTAAAAGATTGTTTCAATCTATCACTTATTTCTAGAGAGATACTATGCAATTGTTTACCTGAGAGCTCTTCCCAAGAAAATCCTTTACTTTCAATAATTTGTTTTTCTAAAAGCAAATTTTTTCTAAAATCCCCTTTAACATGATATTCATTATTATTAAATGACAATTTTAGACTGTCTTCATTAAGAATAAATTTATAGTGGCTTTCAAATTGTCTTTTATTTTTCCAAACATCAATTCCCATAATTGGCTTAGGAGGATCAGATTCTGGCTTTATATTAACAAGTAGGCTAAACTTTTCTAGGTTTAAACAAAAACTGATAATGTTATCTTCTGGAAGATTATCATAATCAATTTTTAATTTTAATTCAGTATTATCATTTATAGTATGTTCACTATCTGTAAGAAGTGTAGTTTCAAATTTTGAATCACTTCCAGTATTGAATGAGAGAAACTCATCATTACCTTCAGCTATAATTAATGCTCCTTCTTTAGATATTAAATAATTATTTTCAAACTTATTTAAAAGTAATTCAGAATATGGCAAGCAAAGAATTTTAAACCTATATGTTTTCTTTGTTTCCTTGTCTTTGTATAAAATTTCAGTAAATAATTCATCTGGATTGAACCGATCAATTTTTACTTTTAAACTATTACCACTACTTAAAACAGAAGTTAAGTCTTTATTATTTTGAATGGATATACCTGCTGTTTTAGTAGGTTGGTCACATTTCAATTCAAAGTTTACAGGAAACTCTTCTGACGGATTAAAAATGATAATATTTTTCGTTCTATTTTTTGAAGCAGTATCACCCTCAGGTCTGCACCAAATTTTAATAAATGCATCATCACTTATATTGTCATCGAACTTAGGCGCTACTCTTTTCTTTTTAGCGTCAATCCATCTTTCAATTTCTGGATATTCAAAATCATTCCATTTATCAGCTTTAAGTATTTTCTGCTTACCAGTTTCTGAAACTAAACGCTCCAACTCAATTTCAGGATGACCTTGTAAAAAAATATTTTCTAAATTTTCATATAATTCAAAAGTGGAACTTAAAATTGTTTTTATTTTTTTAGTGTCCGAAATTGTTTCTAACTCAGAATTCTTAAATAATCCTAATTTGGAAAAATCTTCATCATGAATCTTCCCTCTAGACATTGAGGATATTACACCAGAGTAATCAAAAATTGTATTATTATCTTCTACAACACTATTAGTCTTACGGTCAAGAACTTCCTTTAGTGTTAGTTTTTCATGCCTTTTAAGAGATGTACTACTATCAATATCATCACTGATTTTTTGTTTAAAATTTTTATAATACAAAGGCATTCCTTCTTTTAGCAAACTACCAGAGCCTCCAATCAAACTATCTAATTTTCCGCTAAACAATATTAAAATTGCAGTATCTTTAAATGCGCCTTTTTGTTCTGCTACTTGATTACGAAGCATTGTAAAGTAATCTTCCGATGCATTTACGCTAGACGAAATAATTACTTTTGTTTCACCTATTTCAATATAAATTGTTTCATACAGCCGGTCACCATCTGGATGCTTGTAATTAAATCTCTGGACGGGTAAAGAAGTAATCCTTAAAAAAGACTCATAAATACCCGATACGTGGTTATCATTCTCTAAATAAAGGTTATACCTTTCTCCTGGTTTAATATTCTGTGACTCGAAATAATCGACAATGAGTGTCGTTATATATTTATATAATTGATTTGACATATTGTGCATCTCCGCTATCGCTTTTTTTCTCAAGTAAATTGATTCGTTCAAATAGTTTAACAATTTCAACTTTTGATGTTTCATCAAAAGAAAGACCTCTTTCTTCCAGCTCACGCCACAAAGATTTGAGTCTAATTTTATCTTTATTATCCAGACAAATTTTAGTAAGAAACAGTAATGTCTCTTGATTTATTGATGTTGTGTAACCTAACCTTCCTCTAAATTTTGTGTAGTTAGATTTAAAAAAATCTATTAACCAGTTTGAATAATCACTGTAAGGCTTGTCTCGTTGTGAATTTCGAAACTGATAATCAATTCTATAAAAGAGAGAGTAGATTTCTATCTGTAGTTCATTATTTAATTTTTTCGTAGACAACCTATTAGAAAGAGAATTTTCACAATCTAACCAGTTTTTCCCTATTTTAAAGGGGCTTTTTAAGGATTCAATTTGTGGTTTATAGAAATCTGATAACTCCTTTACTTTTAAAACAAAATCTTTTGCTTCATCCCCTGACAGTTTTTTATATCGCTCTACGATTTTAGCATAATCTCCTATTTTTTCTCCATCTATGGAAATATAATTTAATAGCTCTAAAGTGTTGGCATGAGAAAATAAATTTTCTAAATCCAATAAGGTGTGCTTCCATCCAAAATTATAAGATTTCCTTGTTTCTGATAAGGTTTCCCAATCCATTGAAAAATAGATAGGTTTAATCTTTTTAGATTCTCCAAACTTATTTAAGTTAATAGCCGTTTGACTTAAATAGAAGAAATAATAATATTTAAACAAATCTTCAATATGTTCTAAAAACAATTCTTCTCGATTAGATAAAATATTAAAATCGTTTAAAAACAAATCAGTTATCTCGTCAAAAACATTAGCGTATTTTATGTTGGATTTAGCTTTGGGCTTATCCTCTAATTCAGGTAAGCTATCTATTATTAATTTATAAAAGAGGTTGTCATTTTCAGATTTCACGAGATCTTTATTATTAAGAATTTTCGTGTTTAGAAATATATCGTAAAAAAACTTACTAGTTTCCTTTAGTATTGCATGCTCATTTATAAAATGCATATAAGACAGCATTTTCTTATTAAACTTTATAAGATCACCGTCTTCTTCAAAAAACAAATTAATTATAACCTCCTTAAAATCCTCTGGATGTTCAGTATCAACTCTATTAACAGCTTCTTCAAGAATATGTTTCTTAAGTTTTGTCTTAAAAGAACTTTCTTTATCCTTTATTAATTCTTTACTAAACTGCTTATCGTTTGACATCCTGAAACACTCACCTACAACACCTTGAAAAACCTTAAAGTCTGATTTACAATCTTTAGTATACTTAGTATTAAATGGTAAAAACTTTAATTTAGACCCAGTTACATGACTAAATTTACCTCCTTTAAAATACAACTTACTAAGCCCATCTTTACCCTCTTTTTTCAGTTCAATATCTATCATAATAATTGAAATTTATATTCTCCGAAACTATCAACTGTCAAAGCATAATCTGCAGGTTTCCCGATGTTAATTTTATCTATTTCGAGCACAGAATCAGAATCACCGTCGCTAATAAAATTGTTGATTAAACTAACAAAAGATATATAATTATTATTATCCTTCTTATTTGGTCTATACCCTTTTAAAATTCGATTTAGCATTTCATAAAGTCTATAATCAATATGCACTTTATATGGAATGTCAGATTTTTTCAATTTAAAAGACAAGGTAAATTCCTGAAGGAATTTAGTTATAAGAGGGTTATTGGTTTCTTGATTTTTTTCCAAAAAAGGCTTTGTTGAAAATTCTTTAAGAATCCTGTATTTTAACTGATTCTTTCCAAGATTTATAACAACGCGGTTATTCTTTTTTGGATCACCATTCCATCTTCTAGCTGATTCTTCGACTAGCTTATAAATTTCTTTAATAGCCGTGTTCTTATTGTTATTAAAATCATAAAGCAATGACATAAATTCATAGTAATATGTATTACTTAGTTTATGGCTCCTTTCTGAACTCTGAAAATATTTTAAACGAATAAATAATTTTGTGATCTCTTCTCGAGATAGACTCTCTTTTGATATTTTGTCATTCAAGACTTCCAGCGTAGCTTTATTTATATTTTCTGTAAATACTTCTTTAGGATTATCTGAATTAATCAATAATATTAAAGTTGAATCTAAACCTTCGTAGCGATGCCTGCAAGGATCTAATCTTGAGATAGCATTAAACAAAGAAGACAATTCTGGATGCTCAAAAAGATAATTAGGAATGATGTTCAAGAAAAAATCTGAGTCTTTTTGCTTTTTTAGTTCTGAAGTATAAACCTCTAGATTATCCCAAGACAAGTTAATTGGTACAATTAGCTCAAAGAAAAAATTTAACAAAGAACGAACTGATACTATAAGTTTATTTTTAACGATAGTTTGGATGATCAAATTTATTACTATATCACGATTCTCAACTTTCATTAAAAACTCGTAATTATATTTTATTGGACACTTTTCTGCGCATTCAAAATATGCTACATAGTTTTCATACGCCGCAAAAATTGGATTTTCTCGAGTGTTATCAACAATTCTTTCTAATAATGTAGATATTATTATAGATTTAGGTCCTTCAGATGATAAAGAGTACATATGATAATCCGTAAAGTTCACATGATGAAAATTACTCATTTTGTTATTTACTTTATGGCAAATAACATCGGCATCTAAAATATTTTGTTCCTTAACATAATCAAATAATTGATTATAATCAGACTCATGGTCTTCTTGAAACTTACTTAGTGTTCCTAAGTTTATAGCTAGAATTAATTTTGTTTTAGATGTTTTAATATTAATATCCTTAAAATCATCTAAAACTCTATTTAATGTATCGTTTGAAGTTTCTTTAGGATTGTGCGATTCTGTAGCATCATTGTGAATTTTAAAAACATCTATAAATTCCTTTAGTTCATTATTTAGATGGGATAATATGTGTGATTTACCATCACCTACATTTCCACATACTAAAATGAGTTCAGCCTTTGAAGATTTAGAACATTCTTTTATTTTTTCAGATAGATCCATCTCAACTTCGCGTTTGACATGAAGATATTCTTGAAAGTAATCTAAGCTTGATGAATTCCCTTGTGCAACTGCATTTTTAGATGATTCTCTTAGCTTTTGAAGTTCAAAAAAGAACTCGTTGTTAAACATACGCCTTTTGTTTTTTTAAAGATTTTGTAATAGCCTATGACAATTTTATTTGAATAAATCTAGAACTGAAATATCCAATCCATTAGCAATTTTTTCAATATTTCTAAGTGTGATATTTTTCTCCGCTCTTTCAATCATTCCTATATAAGTCCTATGAAGATCTGAACGAAAAGCTAGTTCTTCTTGAGAAATACCCTTTTCTTTTCTGAAGGTTTTTACTTTATTTCCAAACGAGATTAAAATATCAATTGAAGGTTTCATTGCTAATTTTAGTATGCTTAAAAGTAGATTTGTTAAGCTCCTACAACAACATACTATAGTTAGCATTATTAAGAAAAAATGAGTGACCAAATAATATATTTACACCTGTCTTTTGCAATTCAATAACTACTAAAAACAACTTTTTTTCATATGGTTTAAAGTCATCAAAATAATCATGTAATGTTAAACCAAGCAATTCGACTAAGAAAACCAAAACCTAATAATGAATAGACAATCTAAATGGCTAACAAGTAAAGAGGTGAAAAAACATGTAAATATTAAAAGTTGTGATTTAATGCATTATAGAATTGAAAATAAACTTGATTTCGAAAAAAAAGGAAATGCTTATTTTTATTCCGAAACTAGTGTCGAAAAATTAAAAGATTCGCTCAACCTGAAATAGGTTGTAAAATTTTTAAATAATCTAGAGTATCCATACCTTTTTCTAACAACTACTTCCTTTTTGCCTAAAATTTAGGAGTTCAAAACACCAGCTTATAAAATAGTTTTGCAATCAAACTCATTAGTTACTCTTAAACAATAAAATTAACCTCTAATGCCTTCTTCATTTCATTAATATCCTTAATAATATCTTCTGCAATAGCATTTGTTTTTTCATCTAATTTCTTTTCATCTGCAAGGTCAAAAACAGCCTGCGTGTTAAATGCTCTGAAGTTTAACTTTTCTTCGGTAAACCTCCATCCCAACCACCATTCGTTATTGGTATAATTAGAATTAATTTCAGCAACCATATTTTTAAACTTATTAAACTCCACAAGATTGGAAACTCCGCCCACGCCTTTTTTTTCAGCAGTAAATCCAAAATAAATGTCTTCATGCAATTCAACACCAAAGTGAATACTAGTATTATTCTCTTCAAAAATTTTTACCCAAAACCCAAAATAAACATCTTTGTTTCTTGCCTTGTTATAGAAGCCATTCACATTTTCCCAAGTAACTTTTTTCTTATCTAAAAATGTCAATCCTTCTGCTTCTAACTTTTCTTTTAAACTCTCCCAGAACGACCATTGTATTAGAACCTTAGCATCATTCATATTATCTGCAATCAAAGCTGCTTGCTTCAATGTTTCTGAAGATGATGCTATATACTCTTTCACTTCTTTATTCATTTTTGTTGTTCCTGTTTGTCCCGTTAATAATTGAATTAAATTTATGTAATGTGATATGGCTTCACGTAATAGCGGTAACTCAACAGCTTCCTTTCTACAGCCTACTAACCAATCAATTATATCTTCTTTATATGAAATTCGTTTAAACTCCTCATCTATAATAAGTCCACTTGAACTATAATCTTCAGGCGCATCACCCCATAATGTTAGATATAGAATATTATTAGGATTGAAATTGAAATATCTTAAAAGCTGATTATTTTGATCGCCTGCATAAATTTTATTCTCTATAGTAATACTTTGACCTTTATTATCTGAAATAAAAATATCTATGTAGCCACCAGAAGAATCTGTAATCTTACCAATATATTTTTCAACTTTAACAGTGGCAGATGAAGTATCTAATAATATACCCAACTGTTTTACAAAAAGTTTTAGGAATACATCTCCTTGACCATGCGAGCCATTACGATTTAATAACTCTGCTAAAAATTTAGAATGCAACCTAACTTCGTCTGAAGTAACATTTATAACCTTAAAAATATTAAAAGCCTCCCCTGACACTTTTTCAAGCTCCTCAAACTTTTTAGAAATTTCATCAATATTCTTTAAAAGCTCTTTATACGACATTTGACTCATTAATCATGTGTTATTAGACTAAAACAGTCTAGTTTAAATTATTCCAATTCCCTTTGACTTTAAGTCTCTGCTTGCAAATTATAACTTTAGCAGAAATAGAGTTACGGGTTTCCGTAAAATGAAAAAATAAAATTATGAAGCTTAAAGACGCATATGAATTAGGGTGGTCAAAACCATTAAAACAAATCTGTAAAGAACAAGATATAGCCTATGTAGATTTTAAACAGTTATGTACTGAAAACCACATACCATAACCAGAATTGGGATACTGGACGAAGCTACGGTTTGGCAAACTTGTTTCTAAAACTCCTCTTTCTATAGAGATTGATATTAATACAGAAATAGATTTGGAATTATATAAAAAGAGAATATTAAGACAGCACCTAAAATTCTATACCAAAACAAAAAACACCAATTGGTTACAAAAGCTAAGAAAGAGCTGAATATTACTAAATCTTATATAGACGCTGTCGGAAGAATGAAATGGGATAGACAAAAAAACGTATTACCCATACATACCAATCAAAATCTACAGAAAAGAGCCTTAAATTTCATGAACATCTTCCTATTAAATATGGAGAAACGAGGTATGAAAATAGAATTTGATTACGGCAGGTGCAAAGTTGAGCTTTATAATCAAACAATAGAAATAAACCTTAGACAGAAATATCATAGAGTAAGAATTACAGATGATGCCGGCTGGAGCAGACAGGAATTTGTTAAGAGCAATAAATTAGAATTTTTAACAGGATATCATGCAAAAAAAGGTTGGTTGAATACAAAGAAAATTAAGATTGAAGAGCGAATACCAAACATTCTTGATTATATAGAAAAAGACCTGACCTACTGGATAGACGTTAGGAAACGACAAGCAGAACAGAAGAAAATAGAAGAAATAGAATTACAAGAACATCAAAAAATAGAACGTCTTCATAAAATAGAAGAAGAGAAAACGGTACAGCTTTTTACCGATACTAAAAATTGGCAAAGAGCAGAACTTCTAAGAAAGTTTATGGATGCCAAAAAAGAAAATGAAATCATATAGGGAACATTTAATAAAGAAATCAAATTATGGTTGGAATGGGCAACCACAAAGATTAATGATTTGGACCCATTACAAAATTAAAAATTGAATATTGTATTTATAATTACCTAGCCTACCCTTGTATTAAAAATCTAGTGTTCCAAGAAATAAGCAACTAACATTTATTACCCAAACGCCTACCTGTATTGTTATAAATGTATACCTATTTTGCCACCCTAGCCTAACCGAATGGTTATAACTGCCTTATCTCTATACAAGATTGATATGCCAAGTCAAAAAAATATTACTATAAATCTACTAGAGCTTTATGAGCAATAACTCTGGGATAAATGCAAACCTATGTTTGGAAAACAGTGTGGGTTGTTCTAAAATTTTTACATTCATACTATCAATTAAAATTCAACTAATAAAAGTAAGATTCTATCCATTTTATCTGTAAATAGTCATCTATAGATATTTATTTGTTATCAGGAAACTAAAACCTAGTAAATCGATTTATCCAACCATTTTCTATAATAGGTTCTGCTTTTAACATTTCACTAATCTTTACCAAATTCAATTGTATATTCTCATTTTCATATAATAATTTAAACTGTTTATTTTCTTCAAATATTTTGAGAAATTGAAATAAAACACCTTCTAAAATTTCTTTAGTATATTTTTCTATTTCCATTTTTTGATCATTATTCATAGTGCCAAAAAAATTCTCATAACCTTCTGTTTCCGCAAGATCGGAAATGTCATTTTTAATAAATTCATATCCTTTGTCAAATACATCAGATATCAATATTTTTCCAAATTCATCTAAAATTTCCTGATTGGTCTTCATAATTTAATTTTTTCTATTCCTTGATACAGACTTCCTTCCAAACATATACTGTCTCCTAAATTAACACCTTAAAACATAAGGATTAATTTACCAGGTTTTTCTGAAGAGAAGAATTCAAACACAAAATTGATTATCTAAAAATAGAATTTTCTTAATTCTATCATTTCTATAAAAAGTGTACTATAATGCACTTTAAATAATTAATTTATGTGAATAAACTCTAAAACGCTCAATAGTGCACTTTAAAGCACTATTTGTAGTAAAATAAAAATATATAACTATATTTACGTAAAAAGAGCCATATAATGCACTTCAAAAGTCTAATCAAAAGTATAAAGGAACGCAGAGAAATGCTTAATGTTACTCAAGAAACATTAGCTGATCTTTCAGGAGTTGGTTTACGTACGCTTAAACAGTTTGAAAGTGGGAAAGGTAACCCAACAGCAGAAACTTTGAATAAGTTGGGTAATGCCTTGGGTATGGAATTGACATTCCAAATAAAAACAACAACATCTGAAGAATGAGACAAGCATTGATATTTTACAAGAAAGAAGAAGCGGGCATATTAACTCAACTTAATGATGGAAGCTTTAAATTCAGATATCTAGACGTATGGTTTCGATCAAATGACAAACCAGCTATTAGTCTTACGCTACCTAAAAATAAGCAAGAGTATAATTCAGAATATCTATTTTCTTTTTTTTATAATATGTTACCTGAAGGATCGAACAAACAAAATATATGTTTTGAATTACGTATTGACCCTGAAGACTATTTTGGTCTGTTATTAACTACAGCGAAATATGATACCATTGGAGCTATACAGGTTAAAGAAATAAAACTTAATTAAATGATTATAAACAACTGTCCAAGCACTTTAAAGAAAGGACTTGATACATACAGCAAGAGTGCTTTAAATCGTTTATTCAATGGAAGAAAGGTAAGCCCTACCCTACCTTATGAATCACCAGTATCAAATGCTATTACCGAAGAACTTTTCAAAGAAAACAAAAAGCGATTGTCCATTTCTGGTGTGCAAGAAAAATTCTCTGTACTACTAGAAAAGAACAAACTACGCTTGATTAATGAAGGAGAACAAGGCCAGTATATTTTAAAACCTATTCCCAACGTGGGAAGCCGAACTGAACAGATGCCTGCCAATGAACATTTGAGTATGCAAATAGCAAGGCAAGTTTTTGGAATTGAAATAGCTGAAAATGGTTTAGTATTTTTTCAAAACGGAGACCCAGCCTATATAACTAAACGTTTTGATTTAAATGAAGACGGAACAAAATTGGCTGTAGAAGATTTTGCGACATTAGCCAAAAGGACACCACAAACCCATGGAACAGATTTTAAATATTCAGGTAACTATTTAGAAATGTTTGACATTTTAAAACAGTATGTTCCTGCTTATCCAATAGAAGCTTTAAAACTATTTAAATTAATCCTTTTCAATTATCTCATCTCTAACGGTGATGCACATTTCAAGAATTTCTCCTTAATAGAAACATCTATGGGAGATTTTAAACTGAGTCCGGCATATGATTTATTAAATAGTAGAATACATATTGAGGATAAAGATTTTGCATTGGAAGACGGGCTTTTACCTCTAAATAGCACAACAGGAAAAGTTACAGAACAGTTTTTAAAGCTTGCAGAACTAGCAGGTATTTCAGCAAAACAAAGTACCAAAATATTTAAAAAAATTACCTCTCATGAAGATAAAGTCCTGGACTTAATTGAACTTTCATATCTTGATGATAAAACCAAAAGAAACTATGCCCAAGCTTATCAAACAAGACTTAAAAAACTACTTAGACCCTAAAACATTAGATAACGTTTTATAGTTATCAACAATGAAAGTCAATGTATATACCACCAAAAGAAACTACCTTCGTGTACCTCATTTGTACCCCAAAGCTCTCAAAGCCTAATAAACACTAACTTTGCTACTTACTGTATAGGGAAGTAACCATTCAGATAGCAATTTCTAGCCATGTATGGTTTCATCTTTACCATAATTCTGTATAACTTTCGCCTCAAATTCAACTAACTCTTGCCATCGCTTACCTACATCAACATCTTGACCATATTTACGGGCAAAACCAATAAATGTGGTATAATGACCTGCTTCGCTAATCATTAAGTCTCTATAAAATTTAGCTAATTCCGGATCTTGAATTTCTTCTGATAGCAATTTAAAACGTTCGCAGCTACGAGCTTCTATCATTGCAGAAAATAAAAGTCTATCTACCATAGATTGCAATCTGTTACCACCTTTGTTCATAAATTTATACAATTCATTTACATAACTATCTTTACGCTCTCTACCTAGTGTGTAACCACGTTCTTTAATTATATCATGCACCATTTGAAAGTGAACTAATTCTTCTTGCGCTAAAAGAAGTAAATCTGTCACTAAATCCGGATACTCAGAATTAAGCGTAATAATAGTAATGGCATTGGTTGCCGCCTTTTGTTCGCACCATGCATGATCTGTTAAAATCTCTTCTAGATTTTTCTCAACAATATTGACCCAACGAGGATCAGTAGCTAGTTTTAGATGAAGCATGATTTTTGTTTTATGTAAAAGTAGGTGTCAAGGTTCAATTACAAGAATCATTGCCTTATATAATTTTATATATATAAAGTTTCTACTTTCAAATCTTAATATTAAATCACACTACATATTTCTACGATACTGTCCTCCTACTTCAAACATGGCATGTGTAATTTGACCCAAAGAACAATATTTAGTCGTCTCCATTAATTGCTCAAAAGTATTCTCATTTTTCAAGGCAACATCTTGTAAAGATTTTAAAGATTGTTCTGCAACAGTAGTATTTCTTTCATGCAAATCTTCAAGGTTATCAATTTGCTCTTTCTTTTCTTCTTCCGTAGCCCGAATAACTTCATCTGGGATTACGGTGGGTGATCCTTTAGAAGATAAGAAAGTGTTGACCCCTATAATCGGTAATTCGCCGGTATGTTTCTTCGTTTCATAATACAAACTTTCTTCTTGAATTTTACTACGTTGGTACATACTTTCCATAGCTCCAAGTACTCCACCACGGTCCGTAATCCTATCAAACTCTACCATTACAGCTTCTTCTACCAAATCTGTAAGTTCTTCTGTAATAAATGACCCTTGCATAGGGTTTTCGTTCTTAGCCAACCCAAGCTCTTTATTAATAATCAATTGAATTGCCATAGCCCTTCTAACCGAATGTTCCGTAGGTGTTGTAATTGCCTCATCGTATGCATTGGTATGTAATGAGTTGCAATTATCATAAATGGCATAAAGCGCTTGTAGGGTAGTTCTAATATCGTTGAAATCTATCTCTTGGGCATGTAACGAACGCCCTGATGTTTGAATATGATATTTTAGTTTCTGTGAACGTTCATTTCCTCCATATTTCAATTTCATAGCTTTTGCCCAAATTCTTCTAGCCACTCTGCCAATTACGGCATATTCAGGATCAAGTCCGTTACTAAAGAAATAGGAAAGGTTGGGCGCAAATTCATCAATATGCATGCCTCTAGAGAGATAATATTCTACAAATGTAAAGCCATTGGCCAATGTAAATGCTAACTGGCTAATCGGGTTTGCACCTGCTTCAGCAATGTGATAGCCAGAAATGGAGACCGAATAAAAATTACGGACTTTCTGATCTATAAAATACTGTTGTACATCACCCATTAAACGCAATGAAAATTCCGTAGAAAAAATACATGTATTCTGTGCTTGATCTTCTTTTAAAATATCTGCTTGTACTGTTCCTCTCACTTTAGACAACGCATCTGCCTTAAGTTCTGCATATACATCTACCTTTAAAACTTGATCACCGGTTACCCCTAACAGAAACAGACCAAGACCATCATTACCCTCTGGCAAATCTCCAGCATAAACAGGGCGCTTAGCACCTAACTTTTTATATATGTCGTCAATCTTTTTATTTACTTCACTTTCTAATCCGTTAGCTTTAATATATTTCTCGCACTGCTGATCAATGGCTGCATTCATAAAAAATGCGGCTATGGTAGCTGCAGGACCATTAATAGTCATAGAAACCGAAGTAGTAGGCGCACATAAATCGAATCCGGAATATAGTTTTTTAGCATCATCTAAGCAGCAAATGCTAACACCAGAATTACCAATTTTACCATAAATATCCGGACGATTTCCAGGATCTTCACCATATAAAGTTACAGAGTCAAAAGCTGTTGATAAGCGAGCTGCCGGTAATCCTTTAGAAACATAATGAAAACGCTTATTCGTTCTTTCAGGACCACCCTCACCTGCAAACATTCTAGTTGGGTCTTCGCCTTGCCTTTTAAATGGAAATACACCTGCCGTAAAAGGAAATTCCCCAGGTACGTTTTCCTGCAAAGACCATTTTAAAATATCACCCCAACCTTCATATCTTGGCAATATTACTTTTGGTATTTGTGTATGCGATAAAGATTTAGTGGTTGTTTCTACTTTTACTTCTTTACCTCTAACTACATAGGTAAAAAAATCACCTTCATAGTTCGCTTTTTTAGCATTCCACTCATCTATTATTTTTTGATGGTGTGGATCAAGATCCAATTGTAGTTTTTCTTTTGCAGCTTCTATAGCCAATAATGCCTCATCTTTATCTTTAAGTATCTCAGCAGACTCTTTAAGGCTAAAAAGATTTTGTGCTACCGTTTTTTGACGCTCAACCTTGTCGTTGTAATCGCGAATGGTATCTGTTATTTCAGAAAGGTATCTCGTTCTTTTTGGCGGGATGATGTAAATCTTCTCAGACATCTCCCTTGAACTTTTAAAGGTCGATGTTAAGTCCTTAGCATCTGTTTTAGCTACCAAGGTATCAATCACCGCCCTATACAATTGATTCATACCAGGATCATTAAACTGGGATGCAATAGTGCCATAAGCCGGAAGTTCTTCTGCGGGAGTCTCCCACAATTGATGATTACGTTGGTATTGCTTTTTAACATCTCGCAAAGCATCTAAAGCCCCTCGTTTATCAAACTTGTTTAAAGCGATTAAATCGGCAAAATCAAGCATATCAATCTTTTCAAGCTGTGTAGCTGCTCCGTATTCAGGCGTCATTACGTATAAAGAGACATCAGAATGTTCGGTAATTTCAGTATCTGACTGCCCAATACCGGAGGTTTCTAGGATAATTAAATCAAACCCTGCCGCTTTGGTTATATCTACGGCATCTTTTACATACTTTGACAATGCCAAATTAGACTGTCTCGTAGCCAAGGAACGCATGTACACCCTATCGTTAAAAATAGCGTTCATGCGTATTCGATCCCCTAATAAAGCCCCTCCAGTTTTTCGTTTAGAGGGGTCAACAGAAATTACCGCTATCTTTTTATCTTTAAAATCAGCAAGAAAACGACGTACCAATTCATCGACCAAAGATGATTTACCAGAGCCGCCAGTTCCTGTAATGCCCAATACAGGAGCCACTTTTTTTGTATCAACCCTATTTCTAATTTTATTTAAAATATTTTCATGCTTCTCAGGAAAGTTTTCTGCAGACGAAATTAGTCTGGCTATATCTGCACAACCAAGCGCCTCAATAGAATTAAACTTATCATTTAGCTGCTCTCCTACTGGAAAATCACTTTTTCTGATCAGGTCGTTGATCATACCTTGAAGTCCCATTTCACGACCATCATCGGGCGAATAAATTCTCTCTATTCCATAAGCATGTAGTTCGTTTATCTCTTCAGGAAGAATCGTTCCGCCACCGCCGCCAAACAATTTTATTTGAGACGCCCCTCTTTCCTTCAGCAAATCATGCATGTACTTAAAATATTCTACATGTCCGCCTTGATAAGAAGTAATCGCAATTGCCTGCACATCCTCTTGAATTGCACAATCAACAATTTCTTGTACTGACCTATTATGACCTAAATGAATAACCTCACACCCGGTAGATTGAATTATTCTACGCATAATATTTATAGCTGCATCATGTCCATCAAAAAGAGAAGCCGCAGTAACAATACGTATATGATTAATTGGTTTATATGGAGTTTGTATTACGTCGTTCATTTTCTTTGCTCAATTTATTTATTGATACCCTTAAATATGTTTTTTCTTCAGATGGATGAATGGGTTTTGACACACCCTCGCTCTAAAAAAACTGCATCTATCTTTTTTGATGTTGCAACAACAATTTTTGATTCTCACGAAAATAGATATTTTATTTAGCATTATTTAGGTTTTCTTCAATTCTGTAATTACAAAATGATTTTTTCATAAATATTTACTTAAAATTTGATGATATGATATTCTTGAAATAATTCCATAAGTATCTTTACTATATAATTTTCGTAAAAGTTAGATTTACAACTCTTATCATTACTCTTTCATGATTTATAATGACCAACTAGGAAATAAAATAGAAATTAATTCCACGCCTTCTAGGATAGTTTCTCTTGTTCCGTCTATAACAGAACTATTGTTTGATTTAGGTTTAGGAGATAAAGTAGTTGGTTGCACAAAGTTCTGTATTCATCCCAACAAGCCCTATCTCACAAAAAACATGATTGGTGGCACAAAAGATTTGAATTTGGATAAGATTTTAAAACTAAAACCCGATTTAATTCTTGCCAACAAAGAAGAAAACAATAAAGAACAGATTGAAAATCTAAGCACATCTGTTCCTGTATGGATAAGTGATGTCAAAACTTTTGACGATAGTTTAAAAATGATTGGACAAATCGGTTTGATGACCGACAGCGCTTTTCGTGCACATGAAATCATCAACCAATTAAATCATACTTTAAAAACCAAAGCACCCTATAAAAAAGTAGTATATCTCATCTGGAAAGACCCCTATATGACCGTTGGTGGTGACACCTATATAAACGACATTCTAAACCGATGTGGATACCTAAATGTCTTTTCAGAACAAGACCGCTACCCTACTGTAACTTTAGAAGAAATAGCTAATCTCAATCCTGATGTAATATTGCTATCATCTGAACCCTACCCTTTCAAGGAAGAACATCTAAATACTATTCAGGGTTTTCTAAAAAATATTAAAGTAGAATTGGTTGACGGAGAATTCTTTTCGTGGTATGGTTCCAGGCAATTGCACCTAGCAACCAAAAATCCTTAAACCATACTTTTAATTACTACAACTAAAATATTGGAGCTCTTTTTTAGTTATCAAGGTTGAAGATATGGTATTCTACACCTCATAAAAGTAGAACCATTCCACATTGTAGTTTTCGTAAAAACTTATAATGGTAATATATAGTAACTTTGTTCTATTATCAATCTTCAGATAACTAAAATCTAATTTCAGTTTATGTTCAGCTTTTTCTCCAAAAAACATTTCTTAATTGACCATTTAGATGGATTTATAGATATACATAACCACATTTTACCGGGTATTGATGATGGTGCAAAAACTGTTGAAGATTCTATTGAACTTATAAAAAGTTTCAGTGAATTTGGAGTTACAGATTTTATCTGTACTCCGCATATTATGGAGAATTATTATCCTAATAATCCCAATACCATTAACAGCTCATTATCGCTACTTGAAAACGCTTTAAAAATGAACAATTTAGAGCATGTAAATATTGAAGCTGCCGCTGAACATATGATTGATTCGGGTTTTGAGAAAATTCTTGAAGACAAGCAGATTATGCCTTTGGCTAAGAATTACTTGTTGATAGAAATGTCTTATTTACAAGCTTCGATAAATTTTGACAGTTCTGTTGAAAAAATCAAAAGCTCAGGTTTATTTCCAATATTTGCTCATCCTGAGCGGTATGCATATTTGCACAAAAATTTAAAAGTCTATTCTAGATACAAAAACGATGGCTTATTATTTCAAATGAATATTTTATCCTTAGGTGATTACTATGGTAAAGAAGTAAAGCAAACTGCGTTATACTTACTAAAGAACAACCTTATAGATTTTGTAGCAAGCGATGTCCATAAAATGACGCAACTGAATTACCTTAAAAAAATAAGCATCAATGAAAAAACATTGATGCTTATTAAGCCTATTATTGAAAAGACTATTTATAATTTTAAATAATCTTTATACTCTTCAAATTTTCTAACTAAAATATTAATTTACTTTTCAATATTAATGTTTTAGTTGAGTTTCATACTCATACATTTTTTAAAAATGTATTGTTAAAATCCTCTCGATATTCAGCCCATAAAAAAAGCGAAAAATCTAAATTAGATTTTTCGCTTTTTTTTAAATATTAGTTATTATTCTAATTTCTTACTACCAACTTTTTAACTAATGGAATATCTACCCCTTGTATATAGGCATAAACAGTATAGATTTCATTTCTTAAATCTCCTATATAAAGTTCATAACTACCATTACCAGTGAAAGACTCTAAGTAATCATATGATTTAACCAACCTACCGCTAGTATCATAAATGTAGATACCTAGTAATGGTGCCGGCACTTCCAAATTAATAAACACTTGAGCATTTTCACTTGCTGGATTCGGAGATATAACCATATTATCCATCGTTGCATCATAAGTTTCATTTTGGTTAATATTCCAATCAAATGTTATCGTACTTGATTCTGAAGGACTACCATCATCTGTTACAGTAACAACTACGTCGAAAGGACTATTGGCTGATGCTCCAGCTGATATCGTACCACTAATTAACCCTGTGGACGAATCTATCGTCAATCCATCAGGAAGATTATCTGCTGTAAAAGTCAAAGTATTATCATCAGTAGCAACAATTTGGTATGAAACCTCTTCTCCTTCCATTCCAGTTTGCGATCCAGGATTTGTAACCTCAGGAGCTTCATTGTCAACTACGGCAACATCCGTTACGTTCCAAACAAAAGTTATTGTACTTGCTTCTGAAGGAATCCCATCATCCGTTACGGTAACATCTACTGCGAAAGGACTGTTTGCTGATGCTCCAGCTGAAATCGTTCCACTAATCAATCCTGTAGTCGTATCTATCGTCAAACCATCAGGTAGGTTCGTTGCAGCAAAGGTCATATCATCACCTTCACCATCAACTGCTTCTATCTGT
>NZ_JBDVOT010000191.1:0-8190 GCF_039968975.1 Maribacter sp.
AACTTTTATACGGAAGGAGAACCTATTGTTAATGAATTACCAAATACTCCAGAGTTAATTAGTCCAAATCTAAACGAAGTTGTTCTAGAAACTTCCACCGTTTTGACTTGGAGCGCTATTGATCTTGATAATGATCAATTAACTTATGACATATATTTTGGTTTAAGTGCAAACCCTCAAATAATTGTAGAAAACTCTATAAATATGTCTTATGAAGTTGGATTAAGTAAAAATAGAATTTACTATTGGAGAATTGTAGCTAAAGATGAATATGGAGGAACTTCATTAAGTCCAATTTGGAGTTTTAGTACAAAGTGATAACTTATTAAAATTAATTGATTATAATATAACGATACACATTTCTTTAAATGAGATTTAGGTTGGGTTTTATAATTTTTCAATAAATTTAGTTTAACTATGATATAGGACTCTACAATCCCGCTAACCTCTACAACGCAACAAAATCACCAACAATTTCTTTTACAGCTATCTAAATATGCTTTTGAAGCAACCATACTTAGTTCCGTAGTGTACTTTTAAAAATTGGTTGCTGTAAGTACTAAATAACGTCACAGCTTTAGGTGATTCTTATAATCAACTATTTATTAATACCTTAAGAAGATGTTACAAGACATCTATTACAGCCTCCTTTGATATAACCAACTATTATATTGTGGAAAATAAAGAAATAGAACAGAAGGATCATCAGAAAGAACTGGAAAGGAAATCTGCAGACATTAAAGAAGGTAATGAATACAGTACTATTCTTAGTAGGGTTATTCATGAAGGAGAAGAAATTTTTAAGATAAAGAATAAAGCCATGTTTTTGAGCGCGGTAATTGCCGGTTTGGAAATTGGGTTTAGTTATTTTCTTATCTGTGCATTATACTATTTATTAAATGGTACCGTAGACACCAATATGATATTCAAACTTTTTGCAGTTGTATATCCTGTAGGCTTTATACTGGTTATCCTTGGGAAATCTGCCTTGTTTACAGAGCAAACCTCTGTACTGACTTTACCAATGCTGAATGGGCAAAGAAGTATATGGGAATTGTTTCGCGTTTGGGGCGTGGTTATTTTAGGTAATATCATTGGAGGTAATATTTTTGCTGCTTTTATTGGGTTATTGGCTCCCCATCTTAATCTTTTTACAGCGGAGACAATGATAGATATAGGTTCTCACGTTATAAAAGAGAGTTCATGGATACTATTAACGAGTGCCATTGTCGCTGGTTGGTTAATGGGGCTACTTACCTGGTTGCTGAACAGTACCATGAATTCTCTTACCCGTGTTATATTGATCATCATGATAACCGGCGTTATAGGTTTTGGAGGGTTTCATCATAGCATAGTGGGTAACATAGAAGTGTTCGGCGCGTTTTTACATTCTAATGATTTTAGTATGCTAGATTACTTATGGTTCTTGTTTTTAGCTTTACTAGGTAATAGTATTGGTGGCGCAGTAGTTGTGGGTCTTTTTAAATACAGAATTTTTGAATCAAACTATAAAGAAGGGGTCTAAACACTGTAAGTCCATATATTTATGTGATGTATATAGTAATTGCAGCGAACACCCATAACAATACTTTTTACTTTCTAAGTCATTAATAATTAGTATTACTACAACGGTCCATCATACACCTCAACAATAATTTATTCAACTCTACATTCCAGAGATTTTCTAGTTCTTCACGTTAATAATTAAATGGTATGCACTAATGATTTAACCTCAATCAAAATAGCTTGCGTACGGATAATCAGATTTGTATTAAAATAGGAAAGTGTATATGAGTGATAAATCATATCACCGATATATTTAATATGAAGTAAAAAAAATAATTGAATGAAAAGTGAAGTGACCAAATTTATATTGGCAGGTATTTTAGGAACAGTGGTAATGACCGGAATTATGTTAGTAGCACCAAACATGGGTATGCCCAAAATGGCACCCTGGAAATTATTAGCAGGAGCAATGAATGTACCAATTGCGGTAGGGTGGATTTTACATTTTATAATGGGTATTCTATTCGCGCTGTTTTACGGTTATGTATTTGCTCCTAAAGTCGCAATTTCTAACCTTTTCTTTAAAGGAATCGCTTTTGGTTTTGTGGCGTTAATATTGGCTCAAATAGGTATGAAAGTAATGGGGTTACTTTTTGAAATGCCGCCAATGGATGGTTCTATGCCGATGCGTTTACTAGCCATGCTAATTGGTCATGTGGTATTTGGTGTGGTCACCGTTAAAGTAATTGGTAAATAAGAAGACTATGAAAAAGACAGATTTTAGTACGTTAAAAGCAATTTTCATCAACTGTACCTTAAAGAAATCACCATCTAAAAGTCACACCCGTAATTTAATTGATGTGTCTGCCAAGATTATGAAATCTGAAGGAGTTGATGTAGAAATTTTAAGACTGGCAGATTATGATATACCTGTTGGTGTTCAGCCAGATATGACCGAAGCAGGATATGACAAAGATGAATGGCCTGTAATTTATGATAAGGTTATGGCTGCGGATATTTTGGTGATCGGTACACCTATTTGGTTGGGAGAGCGTTCATCGGTAGCTACAAAACTTATAGAACGTTTATATGCTATGAGCGGTTATCAAAATGACAAGGGGCAATACGTGTATTATGGCAAAGCCGGTGGTTGTATAATTACAGGTAATGAAGATGGCGTAAAACATTGTTCTATGGGGCTTTTATATTCACTACAGCATATAGGTTATAGCATACCGCCACAGGCAGATGCCGGGTGGATCGGTAGCGTTGGTCCTGGTCCTAGTTATGGAGATACGGAATGGGATGGTGAAAAAATGGACCCACCAGTAGGTTTCGATTCAGAATTTACTAACCGCAACACCACTTTTATGTCTTATAACCTTATGCATTTAGCGAAAATGTTGAAGGATAACGGTGGATATCCATCCTACGGAAACTCAAGAAAAGATTGGGATGACGGTACACGATGGAATTTTGAAAATCCGGAATATAGATAAACAAAGGATGGTTTTTACATCCAATTATAAAATTTAAAGAATACTATGATGAGTAAAAATGTATCAGAACAACTACTTGATATTTTACAAAGTGTTGGAATAGACAAAATATACGGAGTAACGGGCGATGCCTTGAATTTTTTCGTGAAAGCAATTGAAGAAAGAGACACTGTAGATTTTATCGGTATGAAACACGAGGGTAACGCATCTTTTGCAGCCTTTGGTGATAGCCAAACAAGTAATAAATTGGCGGTGTGCGCAGGTACCGTTGGTCCAGGTGCGTTGCATTTAATAAACGGCTTGTACAATGCCAAAAAAGAACGTACGCCGGTAATTGCCATTACAGGTCAAATTAACCAGAAACAGCAAGGTACCAACTATTTTCAAGAGGTAGATTTAAAAAAGGTCTATGATGATGTTTGTGATTATCAGGCAGTAATAGAAACTCCTGAACAAGCACCCATGGTCATACAACGCGCCATTAAAATTGCGATGGCAAATAATGCTGTTTGTAGAATAGAGCTGCCTGTTAATGTTGCCGAAATGAAAGCGGAAAACGAGGAATTTATTCATCCTATTAAAAAGTATACATCTCGTCTAGTGCCCGATGAAGCTAGTATAATTGAAGCGGCTAAGCTTTTAAATGGAGCTAAAAAAGTAGGTATTTTGGCAGGTGATGGTTGCCGTGAGAGTCGCGCTGCAGTACTAGAATTAGCTAAGAAATTAAAAGCACCAATTACACATAGTTTGCGTGCAAGCGATATTTTTGATCATGATACTGATAATGTAGTAGGTTTAACCGGTCTAATAGGAAATCCTTCTGGTTATAACGCTGTTATGAAGTGTGATTTATTGTTGATGTTAGGAACCGATTTTCCGTACATAGATTTTCTTCCACATAAAACAAAAACGATACAAGTAGATATACGCCAAGAAAATATTGGGAACAGAACATCAGTATCACTTGGTGTTTGGAGCGATATATCATCATTTTTAGAATTATTGAATCCGCGAATCGAGCAAAAAAGCGATTCCGACTTTTTAGATAAATTAAGAGGCAATTTCAAAGATTGGAGGGCTAATATGAAAGAACAAGCCTCCCCTACCCGTGACCATGAACCTTTACACCCACAAATATTTGCAGATTTGGTAAATGAACATGCAGCCAACGATGCAATTTTTACGGTAGAAACAGGTACGTCGGCTATTTGGGCTGCACATCATATATCTTTTCATAGTCAAAGACGGCTTATAGGTTCTTTTAACCACGGTTCTATGGCCGTTGGGTTGCCTTCTGCCATTGGTGCACAGTTTGCCAATAAGAATAAAGAAATATGGGCTTTCTGCGGTGACGGAGCATTTAATATGTCTATGCAAGATTTTATAACCGCCGTTAAACATGAATTGCCAATAAAAGTACTGGTATTCAATAATTCTGAGTTGAGCTTTGTAAAATTGGAGATGGAAGAAGCAGGTTTAGCAGCGAGTTTAGATGCCTTACATGAAACCAACGTAAATTTTGCCGAATATGCGAAACTTTGTGGAGGAGATGGTGTAAGAGTAGAACATGCTGAAGATATAGATGCAGCCATTATACAAGCTAAAGCGAGTAAAAAACCATTTATTATCGATGCTGTAGTAAGTAGTGGTGCATTGTCATTACCGCCACATATTGGTTTAAAGGAAGCTATAGGTTTTGGAACATCTAAAGTGAAAGAAGTTGGTCAAGTAATTAGTGGAGATAAGGGACAATGGGATAACCTTAAAAAGGAATTGTATTCTTATTTTGATTAAGGCTTGTCTGGTTATAGAATTATAACCGCAGTACATTTTAAAAGTGATTTTTTATATCTCAAATGTCAGATATAAAAAATCACTTTTTATTTAATTGAATTTTATACCCCATCTAACTTAAACTGCGTCACAAAATCATCATCAATATCTTTATAGCTATTGGTGCAATAAACATGGTCAATAGTTTCTTTGAGTTCCTCAAAACCATAGTTGAATTGCGCGTGGGTAACATAAAGGAAAACTTTTACGGCACCTAGCTTTTTCAACGCTTCTGCCAAGAATTTGAATGTTCTTCCACCATCGGCAAGATCATCGACAATTAAACATTGCTTGTCTTTTACATCACCTTGAATACTAATTACTGGAGCACCATCTACTCGTACTTTGTTAGATGGTACCAAATCGGCATTTAGCTTTTCTGCAATTTCATGGGTGGTTTTATACGCACCGGCATCTGGACTCACCAATACCGGATTCCCAATTTCATTATACGTTTTTTCAACAAAATCGAAATGAGATATTTTCTCTGCATTATCAATTAACGCCAATGAAATAGGACTATGTGGGTGTAAGATGGCAACGGAGTCGAATTTCATATCATTGATAAACTTACAAATGACTTTTAAATCGAACGACTCCCCTTTGTTGAATCGTCTATCAGAACGTTGTCCAATAAGGCAAAATATAGTCAGTTTAGCTATCGCTGTTTTGTTGGTCGCATTTTCAGCATCCCAAGCATCTTTTATGGCTGCAGCCTTGAACAGATCTTCATAACTGTTTCCTCTAATTTTAATATGAATATCTCCGCCTTCATTGATTTTAGCAGCTACTTGTCCGTCTTTAAATTTTTTAATTTCGTATTTCATATGCTATTTCTTATAGTTGAAATTATCTATTTCTTGTTTCAATATATGATTTGAGCTTCCGTAACTGACAATACTCACATCTAAGGGAGTTTTTCTGAATATCTCTAATGCGTTGAATAAAGATTCTAATATCCAATCTAGATCATTCCCAAAAGCCCCACCACCAACCAAGGTTAAAAATACCTTATTTGATTTATTATTTTTAAGATTTTGCATTGCCGTATTTAATGTGGCTTCATAGGTAGCTTCTAAAATTATTCTGGCGAAATTCTCCCAATAATACGATTCGATATGCGAATATGCTACAGGCAGTGCAGAACAATATATTTGAGATACTATCTGTTTTTTATCCGTCAGAGTAACTTCTGTATTCCATTGCGTACCAACTTTTAGTTTACCCTTTAGAAACTCTCTTTGGGCATCAGTAAAGCTTCCTAATTGCTTGTTAATGCTGAGCAAGCCTTCTTGACTTAAAAGAGCATAACCGTTCGTCATTTTCCATAATTGGAGCTCTTGATTATTAAGCTCTTTACCAATACCATCTAAACAATCGATCTGATATGCACCTGTTTGCCCAATTTGACCGTTAACCGGAGCAAAATAGTTTCTGTAAATAGTACCTGCACCGCATGCTATAGCGCAAGCAGGACCTTGGGTAAAATCATTTTCGTAAATACCAATTCCCGCACTAGGCGAAACCTCAGGACCTACCATTTCTAATAAATTAAACTGCGATGCAGCTTGAAATAACGCGTGCTCATTTCTAGGGTCGGCATGTAATTCTTGAATGTCGGCAACAACTTCAGCAACCTTTATTTTACCAGTACTGTCCTTGTTGGTTTGCTGTTCTCTTAATTCTTCTAAAGAAGAAACATCTAGTTTTCCAAATTGATAGGATTTGTTATTGATTTTAGAAATTAAATTCTGCCCGTCAATAGTGATATGATCACGCACATTTTTAGGTGATATTTCGTCAAATCCTGTCAATTCTTTAAACCACATCATTAGTAATTCTTAAAGATTCGTATTAATACGTTCTCTTATTTCTTGTATGCTCGTTTGGTTCACAAACTTTCCGTCTTCATAGATAACATGAAGCTCGCCCGTGTTTTCTTCTTCAGGTGTGACTTGGTCTACTAAGGCATATTCTCCATCTTGTAATGCTACTTTGACCAATCCTTTAGCAGATTTTTTAACTCCGTCATCGGTAATTGGATCTTTGAAAATTTCTCTACGTTCACCATTCACGACAACAGAAGTAGCTTTCATGGCAAAACCAAAGGTATCTCTAGTATTAAACTGGTAGGTGAAAGAACCAATACCCAACACTACGTTGGTCGTAGCAAAACCTTTATCGCTTAAACGCTGACAGATAGCCTCAGCCCTTTCAGTGGTAATACTGTCACCATAAATAGCGCCTATGTGACTATCCAATACTTTATAGCCCTGTTCGTTTACCGTACCGCCAAAAATATCCCAAAGTAGCTCCACCACCCCTTTATCTTTTGGAGTGTTACTCCCGAGAGTGGCAGACTCACCACATATGATATCAACAGGATCTCCGCTATCTGGTCTAATCACTAATTTACCATCTCTTGATAATACCTCTTCTTTAAGCTTTGGAAGGTATTCGGTCAGTACTTTCCATAAATCCCACGTATCACTAACTACAGATAAAATTCCTGTAGGATACGTATTCATTAAAGCTCTAAATGTACCAATTTCATCATCTTTTGTACCGGCACACATTACGGAGTGTTCGGTAGCATTTACAGAACCAACTACAAAACCTTTAGCTTTATAGTAATGACGTAAACTACTTATTACCGGTAAGGTATCTGAACCTAAAAATACAGATGCATGACCCATACCAGATGAAATGGCACTTTGCAAGCCGCCCATACCTCTCATAGAAAAATCGTGCCCTTGAAAATCAATGAAAGCCAAATTGTCCTTATCGGTCTGTAGGGTCCATTTTTTAAAAATTCGTTTGTAACATAGTGCGATAGAAGCCGATGTCATTGGCTGCCATAACATGGTAGATAAAATGGTTTCCAGGAAATTAGTAATCCAATAGAATTTTTTATCTGTATTTACAACGGTAACCATTGGTACTCTAATGGGAACCTCTACCCCTTCAACTATAGATTTTACTTTAATTGGCAAGTATTGAAGGTCGTGCAGTTCCTCATAATGTGTTACATCATAATCAGTGCCTAAATAAAGCGATAATTCTTCTTTTAGTTCATTACAAACCTGTGCTTTTGGCTTAGAAAAGAAGTTGTCCTGAAAATAATCATGCAACCATTTAAAAACATATTGTTGTCCAAAAGAAACTACTTTATCACAACCTTTAGGAGCATATTTATTACTTCTAGGGGTCCAGTTAGAATATACCTCTTCTGTGCCTTTAGGGTATTGTTGGTGGTGTCCTGTTTTATAACCGTCTGTTAATAGTAATCCGTTCATAATCTTAAATTTAGATACTGTTTTTCAACAGTGTTTTCGCTTCTGTAATGTTTTTG
>NZ_JBDVOT010000192.1:0-38837 GCF_039968975.1 Maribacter sp.
ACGTTCAATTCTTGCATAATACCGTCTACACGACCTTCTATACTTTTCATTTGATCATTAATATTATCAAATGAATTTAGCGCAGCAGCTACTTCTAAAGCTTTTACAACCTCAACGGCATCGCCATGTAATAATCGTAATTTATCTATGGCTTGTGAAGTCTTCGTTAATGTGGCGTTGTACTTGGTTCTGGCTTTTTCTATAGCTCCTAAAAGCGTTTTCTTACTCTTTTCATCACTTAGGCTATTGGTCTGTGTTTCCATAGCTGTAAACAGGTTAGAAGCTTTCTCCTTTAAATCTTCGTACTCCTTATTCAAATTATTGACACGACGATCTACTTTCTCCCAATCGCCATATACCTTAGCGAATTCCTTATCTTCATTCTTGGTATCTTCTAACGCACTTTTTAAGGCATTCAAAGATTCTAGCCCTTTGTTCACGTTTTTATTGGCGGTCTCTTTCTTATTCTCAAAATCGTCTACTTGAGACTTAAATTTATCTTTTAAGCGAATGAGGTCTTCAGGACTTTTATCTTTCCAACAAGAAGTTAAGGTAAGTGCAATTAGGGCAACAAATAGTGTTCTTTTCAACATGAATTACTTTCTTTAGTTAATGGTACGCCAAAGATACATATTCTAAGATGCTTTACATTTGAAAATGAACTGCTTCATTTTTTTAGCTGTACGTCACTAAAATATCTGCTGCCTTTTTCAAATCTGACACTATAATTTCTGTTCTTGGTGCTAGCGGATATTCTTGTTGCCCAGGTCTACCTATAAACGCTGCGCGCCACCCTGCCCAAAGGGCTCCGGCAACATCCCAGCCATGGGCAGCTATAAGCATACACTCCTCTAACTCCACTCCCATTTGTTTTGCTCCCCAAGTGTAGGTATCTGCAAAAGGTTTGAATTTACCGGTGGGTTCCACACTAAGCATTTCATCAAAATACTCGGTCAATCCAGCATTTTTAAATTGCTTTTTCAATCCGTCTTTAGATGAATTGGTAAAAGCTACTAATTTATATCCGGCATCTTTTAATTGTGTAAGCGCCTCTTTTACTTCTGGGTGTGCAGGTAAATTTCCCATAGATTCAGAAATAACGGTACGTGCATCTTCTTCAGACAAATTAATATCATGATTTGCCGCTACCATTTGTAATGCGGCAGCACCAATATGCCCAAAGGGTTTGTACTGACCACTGGCAGAGGTCACCAATGAATATTGCAACATTGTCGTAAACCATAGGGAAAGCAAATCTTCCCTGCCTCCTAATGCCTTGCCTACTTCTTTTTTGACCTTTGTAAGATCCAAAAGCGTTTCATTGACATCAAAGAATAAAACCTTTGGTCTAGTGGTATTCGATTTTTTATATTCCATTTCATTATCCATAAGCACCGTGTTATACACTTGTATTTATATTCTTTTACTAAAGATATAAGAAACTATTAAGGATACCATGGCAATTATAGCGGTCATCTGTCCACCGTCATTTACCATAATATGTGCAAAAAATGCCAATGTTATGGCAAAGAAAAATGCAGAATATGCCCATTCTTTAATAATCTTAAAATTAGGATTCCATATAGCAAAAAGACCTAGCAACTTTGCAGTAGCATAAGGGTAAATTAAATACGTTGGGTAACCTAAGCTTGTAAATGCACTTTTAATAAACTCATGGTTAAAAAAATACATACCTGCTGAAAACAGTATTACCAAGGTGAAAATACCTGTAGCGACGTAATAAATTATTTTGTTCGTATTCATAATTAGTGTTGGTTAAATAGACATTAATCTTACTTCAGCTTTTCTAAAGTCGTTAGTATTTCTGATACTTCTGCTCTTTCGGTATAATCTGCATCTAAAAATGCATATTGTATGGTTGCATCGGTATCGATCACATAAGTAGCCGCCAATGGCAGTTCATTACTATCATCGCCATTTACTTTGCTTAAACCAAAACCTGCTTCATACATTGCAGCAACTTCATCGATCAATGTATACACCACGCCATATTCTTTACCTACAACATTACCTACATCGCTCAAAACGGTAAATTCTAATTTGTTTTTCTCTGAAGTACTTAACGAGTTATCTGGCAACTCTGGTGTAAGTGCGATTAAAGTAGCACTAGCTTTTTGAAATTCAGGAAGTTTCTCTTGTAAATAATGTAGTGTGATGTTACAATACGGACACCAACCACCTCGGTACCAAGTCAAAACTACAGGTCCATTTTTTAATTCATCGTATAACGAAATCGAATTACCCAACGCATTTTTTAAAGTGAAATTAGGTGCTTTGCTATTGACATTTAATGCATTTTCTAACACTCCCGATGCGGCAACACTTGAAATACCCTCAGCATATACCTGTTTTTTCTCTTCGGTAAATTTTGAAACTCCCTCTTGACGTTTTGCGGCTAACAATGTATCTAACTCACCTTTATTTGTTGTACTCATAATAGACAGATTTATATTTTATTTCTCGGCAATTAACTCGCCAAGTATTTGTTTAAAAGTAGCAACAGGTTGCGCACCTGTTACGGCACTTTTTCTATTAAAGACAATGGTTGGCACAGAGTTTACTCCCATATTTTTCCATTCGCCTTGCTTATTTCTTACTTCGTATCGTGCTTCTTCATTATTTAATTTTGCCAAAGCTTCATCTGCATTCAACCCTACATCTAGCAAAGCTTGTTTTAGAACAGCTCTGTCAGACACATCTTTTCTTTCACTAAAAAAAGAGGTAATCAATCGCATTTTAAGTTCGGTCTGTTTTCCAAAGTCCTTCGCATATTCTAACAACACATGGGCTTCGAAAGTGTTCGACATACGCATCTCATCAAAATAGTCGAATTTGAATCCTAATTCTTCACCAATATCGGTCATGTTATCACGTGATTCCTTCTGCTGTTCTACTGTAGATCCATATTTTTCAGTAATATGTTCAGTTATATTCTGACCTTCTGGTGGCATACCAGGGTTAAGCTCAAATGGTTGCCATTCAATCTCTACTTGATCTTTAATACCTAGTTCTGAAATTGCTTTTTCTAAACGTTTATAGCCAATAATACACCATGGGCATACTACATCAGAAACGATATCTATTTTTAATTTTTCTTTCATCTCTTAAAATGTTATCAATTCGCTAATCTGAATTTCCCCTTGTACATTAGTGTAGTTTTTTACATCTGCAGCAAATGTTGCTACATGCGGACCAAAGGCTGCCTGAAAAGAAGCCACATCATTAAATTTCAAGTGTGCAATTGCTACATAAGGTGCAGCTTCACCCGCTGCTCTACCACCAACACCCAAATCTAACTCCAATTCCTTCAACGCACCGCCCACTAATTTCTGTACCATTGGCAAGTGTGTGTTCTTATAGTAGTCTACATCGAACTTTACACCTTCACTATTCGGATACATCACAGATACTTTTATCATTATTTGAGTTTTTAAAGTTGAAAAAAAGTAGCGGTTCTATTAAATCAAGAAACGCTACCTCGACTATTCTAGTTTTCTGATAAAATTTGACGAATCATTTGATTGGTGAATCCCCATTCGTTATCATACCACGTCATCACTTTTAATAAATCGCCATCGACAACTCTAGTCATTCCTAAATCTACTGTAGAAGCATGCGGGTTCTTCACAATATCAGAAGACACCAAAGGCTCATCTGTTGTTGCAAGAACGTTCTGATATCTTTTAGTAGCTGCTTCTTCTCTAAAAATAGCATTAATTGCTTCTGGAGTAATATCATGTTCCATTACAAATGTTAGGTCTGACATTGAACCAACCGGAATAGGAACACGTAAAGCAACACCATCAAATTTATCGGCTAAACCTGGCAAAGCTTTAGTAGTTGCAATTGCTGCACCAGTAGATGTTGGTACTATATTCGCCGCACCAGCACGTCCCATTCTTAAGTTTTTCTGTGAAGGAGAATCTACAATACCTTGAGATGCCGTATAGGCGTGCACCGTAGTCATGATAGCTTTCTTTATACCAATTCTACGACTTAAAATCTCAACAACAGGACTTATGTTATTTGTAGTACAACTAGCACATGAAAATATAGTAGTTTTACCTGCCTCTGTATTTACACCATGAACTACTGTTGGTATATCTTCACTTTTTGTTGGTGCAGAAATAATAACAGATTTAGCACCTGCTTTAATGTGTAGTTTAGCATCTTCACTTTTAGTAAAGAAACCGGTACTTTCAATAACGACATCAATTTTATGTTCTGCCCAAGGTAAATCTTCAGGATTGCGTTGCGAATTGTATTGAATTTTTTTACCATCTATGATTAAGTTGTTTTCATCGTGTGAAACCTCTTTTTCATAAATTCCATAAACCGAATCATACTTCAATAAATAAGCTATGTTTTCTATGGATACAATATCGTTTACCGCTACTAAGTCTAACTCCGGATTATCCAGAATTACTTTTAAAGAAGCGCGACCTATGCGCCCCATTCCGTTTATTGCTATTTTTTTCATTTTGATGTATTTAGTTTATTTAAAATTCTACTCATCACAAAGTAACTTTTATTGGTAGTTAGGCATTCAAATCTGCCAAAACAATATTCTCTGCAAACTCTTGGTAAGCACCTTCAAATTGTTTTGCCATATCATCAGGAAACAAGTGAAAATCACCTGCAGCCAATGCTGTTACAATACCTTCTGAAATTTCTGAAGTTGCAGCACCTTCTTCAAACCCAGCCGCTTTACCCATATCAGTCATAACAGGACCCGGGTGTACACTCAATATATGTACTGCTTTAGACCCTAAATCTGCGCGAAGTCCTTGTGTTAAAGAATAGGATGCCGCTTTTGAAGCAGAATATGTAGATAACTGAGGGAAATTCTTGATAGATGCTATAGAGTTCAATTGAACCAATGCACCTTTCTTATCTTCCAACGTTTTAGCAAAAGCATTAGCCACACGCAGTAGACCAAATGCATTCACTTCTAACTGTTTCATGAAATCTTTTTCTACGTCAACACCTATAGTTCCGTAAGATTCACCTACTCCCGCATTGTTAACAACGATATCTACATCGCTTGCTTGTTGCGCCAAAGCCTGTATAGATTCTGTATCAGAAACATCAGCTTTTACAGTTACTACTTTAGTACCATATTTTTCTTCTAATTCTTTTGTAGAATTGGTATCACGAACCGCTAAATACACTTTTTTAGCCCCGTGATTTAAAAACGATTCTACAATTGCTTTGCCAATACCTCTATTTGCACCAGTTACTAAAGCTACTTTATTTTCAATTGTTGTATTCATGAAAAAGATTAATTTAAAATTATTATGTATTTAAAAATAAATAGCCCTCTGCCCTAAGACAGAAGGCTATAAACAATCACTCAATCAACATTTGGTTTCGGGAGAAATGAAACCTCTTCTTATTTAGACCATGCAAATTTCTGGAATGGCTCATCTACCGGAGTATGCGCAATGTGGTTTGTATAGTTACTGATCACTTTTTGAGATAATCCTAAAATGATTTCCAATACTTGTTGTTCACCGTAACCAGCTGCATAAAAAGTATCTAAATCTTCTTGTGTAACATTACCACGGTTGCGTACTATGGTTAACGTCATTGTTCTTAAAGCTTCTAACTTTGCATCTGCCAACGGAGTCTCATTCCGTAATGCTTCTGTAATTTCATCATCAACTTTCATCATTTTAGCGATACCGGTATGTGCAGGTACACAGTAATGACATGCATGCTCAACATTTATGGCTTGCCATACTACCGTTAGTTCTTCTTCATTGAAAGAAGTTTCGGTAAATAACTTATGTAATGTTTGGTATGCTTCTAAGATTTGTGGTGAAGCAGCCAAAACCCCATGTAAACCAGGGATCATACCAAATGATTTTTGAGAGTTTTCCAATAATCCTTTGCTACCTTCTGGTGCAGTTTCAATGTTGTGTACTTTTAAAGTTGTCATAATCTTATTATTTCTATTAATTACTATATTTATGTTAAATCTAAGCAACTGCTTAGTTATTATTTAAAAAAAATGCTACAAGTGTAAAAACGTAATTTTAATGATGCTTTTTAACTGCTCTTCATTAAAAACTTTTGATGAAATCGATAGTCCCAAAAGTGCGTTCATTAAATAGTCTGCCTGTGCTTCTATTTCTTCAACACCCCTTTGGTCGTCTTGTTTTAAGTTCCTTACAAATAATGCTCTAATATTTAAAGAAAATCGCTTAAGTGCCGCCATAATTACCGGATTAGCATCTTCATTTATTTCATTTACCGTGTTGGTAACCAAGCACCCTTTAAAAATTGCACCTTCTCTAGAGAAATCTAAAAAATCTAAAAAGTAATCTTTAATTCCTACTACACCATTATTAGACTTTTCAAGCGTATCTGTAATGGCTTTTATTTGCGTGTTATAAAGTTTGATGCTTTCTAAAAAAACGCCCTCTTTATTTTTAAAACTAGCATATATAGAGAATTGGTTGATACCCATTTCTTTCTCTAACATACGTACCGATGTACTTTCATAGCCATTACGCCAAAATAGACGCATTGCCTTTTCTATGACCTCAGTTTCGTTATATTGCTTTTTACGTGCCATTATTTCTAATTACACTACAAAACTAAGCAAGTGCTTTGTTTTAAAAAAACTTTTAACTTTGATTTAGTACTCAATAACCTGTGTTCATTAATAGTATATATAGAAATAGAAATTGTTTTTATTGAACCAAACAAAAACAGCTAACTGAACTACAGTTGTTTAAGATTATAAAAAACAATCATAATAAAAAGATGAAATTAATCGTTATTCAACTAATTAGATTTCGTTTGTATCAGCAATTCTAGCACTTAAATTGCTAATAAAGCCTAACAAAAGAATCAATAATCAATTTAATAAGAAAAAAAATGAAATCACTTTTAATTGTACTGTTCGCAGCAGTTTCTTCAATGACCACATTTGGTCAAGAAGCTAGTAAAATGAACGGAACTTACGAAGGTTATATCAATGGTGTTTATGTATTTTCTAACCATAAAGATAGCGATACAGAATTCACCAATGTAACCAGCGAAGCAATTGCCAATTACGATTTAAATAGTCAGAAATTTATAGGCAAACAGTTCTCCATAACGTTTACGGTAGATTCTGAGGTGGACGAAGATGACAAAGAAATTCAAGTAAGCACGATTACCGGCTTGCTCATGCCAATTTAAAATAAATCAAGGACCTAAAAAGGTCCTTTTTTTTATGCCTTTGGTCAAATAGAAAAAGGTCTCAAAATTCACAAAAATAATCTCACTTCAAAGAGCCGAATCTTTTTCGTTTCTTTGTAATTCATAACAAAATATAAAATGACTTTACTAGGTATTGATGTAGGTGGTTCTGGAATTAAAGGAGCGTTAGTTAATTCTGAAACCGGAGAAATGATTTCTGAACGTTATAGAATTCCTACTCCCATACCTAGAACACCAGAAGCAATGAGCGATGTAATTGCGCAGATTGTAACCCATTTTGACTACAAAG
This sequence comes from Maribacter sp., assembly GCF_039968975.1. Lineage (GTDB taxonomy): Bacteria > Bacteroidota > Bacteroidia > Flavobacteriales > Flavobacteriaceae > Maribacter. The sequence continues at coordinate 7,523 of NZ_JBDVOT010000192.1, forward strand.
GTAAAGTTGGTTGTGGTTTCCCTACCATTATTAAAAACGGAGTTTGCAAAGCCACAGGAAATTTGCACAAAAGCTGGCTAGGTGTAAACGTAGAAAAATTACTGGAGAAAAAAACCGGACTTGATTTTACCGTCATCAATGATGCGGATGCTGCCGGTTACGCTACTATGAACTATGGTATAGGCAAAGGCGAAAAAGGATTCGTAGTTATGATTACCATTGGTACTGGCTTAGGCAGTGGTGCTTTTTTAGATGGTAGATTGATTCCTAATTTTGAGCTAGGTCAAATACCTTATAAAAAATATTCTAAAATTGAAAAATGGGCTGCCGGATCGGCAAAAGACCGTGAGAATTTATCTTATAAAAAATGGGGTAAAAGATTCAATACTTTTTTAGAATATATTGAATTGATCGTTTCACCAGACTTGATTATTCTTGGTGGCGGTGCTTCAAAAGATTTTGATGAATTTAAATCGAAAATCAAAATAGAAACAAAAGTGATCCCTGCCGAATTACAGAATCATGCAGGTATTATTGGTGCAGCCATAGCATCGAAATATAAAATAATCAAAAAGTAAAGTTTCGTCATAAACCAATAAAAAATCCCAAAGGTAACTTTGGGATTTTTTTTATTTTATACACTTATAACTAATTTAAAATCTTAGCACCCTCTGGGGCTTCAAAAAAGTCTTTTGGTAAATCTGACTCAAAAGATACATCGGTAAAATCAATTTTAGTAATGTAGTCACCTGGCTGATTATCTTTAACCGTCCAATAGGTTTTAAATCCGCCTGGCATTGTAATACCGTCAACCGTTTGCTCACCAATAAATTCAGTAAATTTCTCTGGAGCATGACCACCATCTTTGAAATACTCAGGGTAAGAAACAATGTATCTCATAACCGCTACTTTATTCGTTTCTTTATTTACATATAAAATATAGTAATCATCTGGTGCATCACCTGTCTCAGCATCAAAGGTAACTTTGACAACATTATAATCTTTCTCTTTAAACGAAGTTGGCTCCAGTAATTCTAGATTTACCCCTTCTCCACTTAGCATAAACGGATGCCCAACAAACCACAACGGTGTAAGCGCCCAAAATTTAGTATCATAAGCAAAAGCAGTACTATCTTTAGCTATCATCCAAGCTTGTTCACCTGTCCAACCAAATTTTGCAGTACTATCTGTTGCACTTGTATGTACAGATTTGTTGCTCCATGTATCTACCGTTTGGTAACTATCTCTAGCGGTTTTACCATTTAAAGGTTGATAGTTAAAACGAAAAGTAACGGGACCGTTAGCGTACCAAGTATCCAATCCGCCATGAGCTTCCATAGCATTCCAAATAACTTTTCCTGCCTCTGTGCCATTTAGCTTTTCTTTTGCCTTTGCAACTCTTGAAGATACCCAAGAATCCGGGTAGGCTATTACATTAGATTCCGTCACCACTTCTTTTATGGTTTCGTTTGCTTTTTTCGATGTTTCTTTACACGAAACAATAGCTGCAAATACTGATAAAAATGATAGTTTGTAAAGTAATTTCATAGTGTTGTGCCGTTTGTTTATTTACCAGTTAAGATTACACGGCTTTGTGATCTAAACTAGCTAGTTTTCGTTCCTCATAATTCTCAGCGACCTTCTTATCCAATTCTTGAGGTGCCTCAAAATTTAAGGTATTTTCCTTGAGTCGTTCTTCACCCCCAAAAATAACTTGAATTTCTTTATTAAATAACCCTTCTAGCGAACGTTCTGCAACATACTCTGGCGCATCCATTTTTCTACCTTTAAATTTTTGCATCATTTCTGTATCCGTAGCGGTAGGAAAAGCACAGGTAACAGCAACATTAAAAGGCGCCAACTCTCTTCTCATAGAATCTGAAAACTGTCGTATGGCGGCTTTGGTACTTCCATAAACTGCATAGAAAGGCATTCCGATCAAACCTAAGCCCGATGAAATATTCAAGATATAAGCATCCTCAGAAAATTTTAGAAGCGGAATACAGTATTTGGTCAATAACATAACCGCAGTAAGGTTTACCGCGACTTGATCATACAGGTCTTCATCTTGTATATCTTCTAAAGGGCCAGCAGCGACAATACCCGCATTATTAATCAATACATCTAAATGACCCCATTTATCTTCTATACGTGCGGCAGCATCGCGTAAAACTTGAATATTGGCAATATCACCGGCAATTCTAATAAAATTTACCTCAGCATATTCTAATGAAAGATCTTTAAGGTTTTGTTTATCCCGAGCAATTACCGCAATATTGGTAACACCCTTTTTAATTAAGTATTGAACCATACATTTTCCTATACCCCGAGTACCCCCGGTAATAAGGACATTTTTTCCTGTTAGCTGCATAATATTGTTAATTTCAGTTGAGTTAAAATTCTACTTTAAATTAGCTAAAAATCTATGCGGAAACGAAGAAATATACAAGATGAATGCATTATTAAGAATGTAGGAAATTATATCATAAATTTTTACGTAATTCTTAAAATCCAATAATTAATATGCGCCTAAATTAATTGTGAAGAAAACACGAATTATGCTAATGTATGCAGTTTAAAATATAGAGAATAAAAAAGCCACCTAATTAGGTGGCTAAATTATATAGTAAGTAAAGTTAAAACCCTACCTACTTAAGCTATTTTATTTCTCTTACGATCATTTTCTGTTAAGTAGATTTTACGTAAACGTAAAAACTTTGGTGTAACCTCAACATACTCATCTTTCTGAATGTATTCTAAAGCTTCTTCTAATGAGAATTTAATTGCAGGAACAATTTTAGCTTTATCATCAGCTCCAGAAGAACGAACGTTAGATAATTTTTTAGTCTTTGTGATATTCACGGTCATATCATCTCCACGAGAATTTTCACCAATTACCTGACCTTCATAAATATCCTCACCTGGATCAACGAAGAACTTACCACGATCTTGTAATTTATCAATAGAATAAGGAATTGCTTTACCAGTTTCCATAGAAACTAAAGATCCGTTTTGTCTTTGTGGAATATCACCTTTCATTGGTTGATACTCTAAGAAACGGTGCGCCATAATAGCCTCACCAGCGGTAGCGGTCAACAATTGGTTACGCAGACCTATAATACCTCTAGAAGGGATTATAAACTCACAGATCATACGCTCACCTTTAGCTTCCATACTGGTCATTTCACCTTTACGCATAGAAACCATCTCAACAGCTTTTCCAGAAACAGCTTCTGGTAAATCTATAGTCAATGCCTCTACCGGCTCACATTTAACACCATCAATTTCCTTAATGATTACTTGTGGCTGACCAATTTGCAATTCATATCCTTCACGACGCATTGTTTCAATTAAAACTGAAAGGTGTAATACACCACGACCGAATACTAAAAATTTATCTGCACTATCAGTTTCGTTTACACGTAATGCCAAGTTCTTTTCTAATTCTTTTTGAAGTCTATCGTTGATGTGACGAGAGGTTACAAATTTACCATCTTTACCAAAGAACGGACTATCGTTAATGGTAAACAACATACTCATTGTAGGTTCGTCAATTGCAATAGTCTTTAATGCTTCTGGGTTTTCAATATCAGCAACGGTATCACCAATTTCAAAACCTTCAACACCAACTAAAGCACAAATATCACCAGTTTCAACCTCTTCAACTTTCTTACGGCCAAGACCTTCAAAAACGTATAATTCTTTGATTTTTGATTTTACGATAGAACCATCGCGTTTTACCAAAGAAATTTGTTGATTTTCTTTTAAAGTTCCTCTTTGTAATCTACCGATAGCAATTCTACCTGTAAACGAAGAGAAATCTAAAGAGGTAATCAACATTTGAGTGTTTCCTTCTTTTGGTTCAAAAGTTGGAATATGCTCAATTACCATATCTAATAATGGCTCAATGTTTTCAGTTTCATTTTGCCAATCTGTACTCATCCAGTTATTCTTAGCAGAACCATATACTGTAGGGAAATCTAATTGCCACTCTTCAGCACCTAGCTCAAACATAAGATCGAAAACTTTTTCATGTACTTCTTCTGGAGTACAGTTTTCTTTATCTACTTTGTTGATTACCAAACAAGGCTTTAAACCAAGGTCAATTGCTTTCTGAAGTACAAAACGTGTTTGCGGCATTGGTCCTTCAAAGGCATCTACCAACAACAAAACACCATCTGCCATATTCAATACACGCTCAACTTCACCACCAAAATCGGCGTGACCAGGAGTATCGATTATATTTATTTTAGTGTCCTTATATATAACGGAAACGTTCTTAGAAGTAATGGTAATACCACGTTCTCTTTCCAAGTCGTTATTATCCAAGATTAAATCACCTGTATTCTCATTTTCACGAAACAAGCTACAGTGGTACATTATTTTGTCTACCAAGGTCGTTTTACCGTGGTCAACGTGCGCAATGATCGCAATATTCTTTGTAGTAGTGGACATAAAAGGTCTTATTTAAGCGTGCAAAGATACTTTAAATAATAATAGCCACACTTAAACTTATGTTATTTTTATCTTATTGATTTTGAGATAGTTCGCTTATTGGCACACTACTTTTTTCTACCGCCTACAACCCAACCAAGTCTAAGGTCTATTAAAATACCCGCATCTGTATAAAAATCATCAACAAAAATACCCGGACCAAAAGCCAAGCCCCAATAGAATCCTTTTTTGTAAGTACGTTGCATACCATATACCAAAGCAGCATTATAAAAGTAATCTGAGGCATATTCTAAATTACCGATAATAGGTGTTCCAAATTGAAGTTGATTTAAAAATGCGATATAATTACCAGTGTTATTAGCTATATTTTTTCCTTTTCTCAACCTTCTGTCAAAATTTATGTATTGCCTAAGATCTGCCTCTAAACCTGGATAAAGTCCAAAATTAGTTGACCTATCTGACCCACCGTTAAGTGCAAAACCCAAGAACGCTTCTGCATTCAAGGTAGTTTTAGCGCCAATACCTAATTCATAAGACACCCCGGGAGCTAATGCATTAATTTTAAAGAGTCCGTCTTCAACTTGCCCTACAGATTGTGCATTCACATAAAAGGTAGACAAAACAACAATGGATAAAAAGATGATTTTTTTCATGATTTAGTTTGGTTTGATTTTATTTGGGATGTATATCAAATATCAGACCATATTAATCAAAAGTGGGTTTTGTAGATTTTCTTTTTGTAGCTACCCACCCAAAGGTAACATGAAGCAAAAAGCCATGACCACTATCTAAAGTTTTGGAATCAAAATAGCCATACCCCACCTCTGCGTTTACATTAAAACCTTTTCTGTTGGTTCGCTGAATACCATATACTCCACCATAGAATGCAAAGGCATAATCACTATTTCCGTCAGAGATATTATCTGTAAACTGTACAGGCTCCCAGAAAATGCTACGCGCAGGACCGATGTAGTTTGCCGAATTACCTATTATATTCTTATTCACATCTAAGCGCTCTTGAAAATTATGGTAATATCGAATTCTAGTATGCCAAGCAAAACCTAAAGCATAACCTTCTTGATACCTAGCAAATGCCGGTGTAAAACTGGTAGATGCACTTACGTTTTTAAAAAGACCTAGCTCATATCTAATTCCCGGTCCCAATAAGTTAATTGTAAATTGGTGTCGCTCTAGATTAACGAGTCCGTTGCCTTTTTCAGAAAAATCCCTGATTTGGGAATGTGCCGTTGTAATAGATAAGAATAGAAGAATCAGTGTAATTTTTTTCATGTAGTTAGATTGATGTTGCAACTAAAACTACATGATTAAAAAAAAGTAACCACCTGATTTATAGAAATATTAAGAAAATACTTACGTGACTATCGACCTACACACCATCGCTTCTCACTGATGATAAAGCCAATGCTTAAATTCGCTACCGGATAAATGCCACCTTCAAATTGTCCGTCATAATATGCCGCACCTACATCTACAGAAAAGTTAAAACCCGAATCAAAACTGCGTTGTATACCTGTTACCAAACCGGCATAACCAAAAGCGCCTTCTACGTTTTCATTGGCAATGGTTCTTGAACCCGGAAAAAAAACGGCAACCGCAGGTGCCACATAATTGGCAGAATTACCATAGATCTGTTTTCTTTTACGCTGACGCTTTTCAAAATTATAGTAATAGCGGTATTGAGCGGCAACCGCAGGAAATACTCCTAACTCGCTATACACATCTGGCAACAGAGGATCTAAAGCCACTTGTATACCCGCTTTAACATCAAGAGTTGTATTGGTTCCCAAAGCCATTTCATATTCAAGACCAGGGTTAAGTAGATTGATCTTTACTTGTATTAACTCGCAATTTTTACCGAACTGAGCATGTGCATTACCTGCAAAAACAAGATAGATTATTACTATAAAGAACTGTTTGATTTTCATTTCGATTTGGGATTTCGACATTCTTATCCTAATAGAACAGTAAGCTTCTTAAAATAGTATCTTTGTTTAAAAATATTCGACGAATGAACCTATCTCTTATACCTCAAATAAAACATACTGACAGTAATAACTTTTTTCTACTTTCTGGACCATGCGCCATTGAGGGTGAAGACATGGCTATGCGTATTGCAGAGCATATTATTACTATTACTGACGAGCTTAAAATACCTTATGTATTCAAAGGCAGTTTTAAAAAAGCAAATCGTAGTCGGTTAGATTCATTTACGGGTATTGGAGATGAAAAGGCTTTGAAAATTCTACGTAAAGTTTCTGAAACGTTTAAAGTACCAACAGTAACAGATATACATACAGAGCAAGATGCAGCAATGGCTGCAGAATATGTAGATGTTTTGCAGATACCAGCATTTCTTGCCCGCCAAACAGATTTAGTAGTTGCCGCTGCAAAAACAGGTAAAACGGTCAACATCAAGAAGGGGCAGTTTATGAGTCCTGAGAGTATGAAGCATGCCGTCAACAAAGTTACCGAAACCGGAAACCAGCAAGCCATAATTACAGATCGTGGAACCATGTTCGGGTACCAAGATATGATCGTAGATTTTAGGGGCGTACCTACTATGAAAGAGTTTGCCCCCGTGGTGTTAGATGTAACACATTCATTACAACAGCCAAACCAATCCTCTGGTGTTACCGGCGGAAGACCGGCACTAATTGGGACCATGGCACGCGCAGGTGTTGCTGCAGGTGTAGACGGACTCTTCATTGAAACACATTTTGATTGCGCCAATGCTAAGAGTGATGGGGCTAATATGTTAGACTTAGGATTGATGAAAAAGCTATTGACAGATTTAGTGGCGTTGAGAGCTGTTGTTAATGAGTTTTAGATAGTAGCGATTAACTTTGAAACAATTAAAAACTATAATCTTAATCATATTATTAATCGTAATTATAGTTGCGCTTGGAATATATATATGTCGGATTGGGACTTAACTAATCAAAATCTTATTCCATGGTTTATTGGTTTTTTGGCTTTAATTATTATACTCTTAATTGGGACATTACCGAAAAAGAATTGGCAAAGAATTCTGGTAATTATTGGACTAATAGCGGCAACCTCAGTCATTGGGTTTAATCTAATATTCTTTTCCTATTTCAAATGTGATGATAAAATTTCAACGACCTGGGAAATAGGAGAGTATAACATCTCTTATGGTTACGCCGAGTGTTGGGCTGGATCAGCTCAAGAAGCAAAATATAATTTAGATAAAAGAAAATTAGGTGGAATTTTAAATAAAAGGATTGACACTGTTTGGAAATCGGAAACTGAAAATTTAGTCACTAACAAAACATTTTTAAGCAACAAGAACTGTGTTATAAAATTTTTGGACGGAAAATATAAATTTGACCTTTGCTCAGAAATGATTATACCTAATCAATAAAACATAAGATTTCATAATATTCTTTAAAAGATAAATATCATTATTATCTGCAATCTAAAAACTTATTTATGTTCAACATTTTTAAAAAGAAAAAACAATCTGTTAATCAAACTATAAGAAAACCTAAAACAATTCTTTGCATACCGGGAAATTGGGACAATAGAAAAGAAATCGTAAGTACAATTATTGAAAATAATATGAACGATTTCATTTTTGCTGGAAGTATACTTTTAAATATAAAAACAAATGAAGGGTTTGAACTAGAAATTTGCGAGAGAGACGATAGAATGAAGGATTCATTCAAATTTGCAGGAATGGTAAATCAAGTTTCAAATGAATTTATCGAACAAATCGACAAACATAAATACGTTATATATTTATCATCCGAAACTGGAGATTTAAATAGTGTAACAGAAATTGCCAAAGCAGGAAATGCGATTTTAAAATCTGGTGGAATTGGAATTAAAGTTGAAACAACTGGAAAGGCTTTCACAAAAGATCATTGGAATGAATTACTATCAGACTTTGAAGAATCAAATCTTTACCAAATGTTTGTTCTTGATTCTATAAGTGATGGAAATGGAAAAACCTATACGTGCGGAATGCATAACTTGGGTTTAAAAGACAGTATTGTCTATAACGAAGAATTTCAAGCCTCAGTAAATTTGCTTTCTATTTTTGGGTACTATCAATTAATTGACAAACCTGAAATCAATCTAGGACAAACATTTAGTACAGATTTAGAATCTCCCATTTTCGAAATAAGTCAGGAAAAAAATCAGCCAAATAAAGGAGATAAATTATTTGAAAACCCTTATGGAATGTGGAAATTAGAAAGAAAATCTAGCCGATAACAAGTATAAAACATAATTTCTAATCATTAAACTAAATATTATCTTTCTGCTTATAAAATCCATTTTTACGAACAGCATAAGCATCTTGTAAAACATCTACTAGAATATCATTATCGATATCTTCGAGCGTAGCATAACGTAATGAACGTACTACTTTTCTGTTTTCAGAAATTAATACGTCTAAATGTTTTGTAAGGTGGGCAGAGTTCCAAAAAGCGATATCTACAAACTTCTTTTTGTGCGATGCGTTCAAATAACAAATTGGCGATTTACCAATATAAAAACAGGGAATATTCCATTTAAATTTCAGCTCAACCTCTGGCAAGGTGGTCTCGACCAACATTTGCAGATGCATTAAAATTCCCCTGTACGGTTCCGGTTGGTTAAAAATATAGTCCTCTGCTGGTTTCATAATCAATTTAATTGCGTTAATTAAGATACGAATACATTTACTAATATGTATTTAAATATATAATTTTGACACACTTATAACTTATCAATGTTTAAAAAGACAACTACTCTTTTAATAATTGCATTAATTCTATGTACCTGCCATTCGTCTTTCTCTCAAGATGATCATGATCATAACTGGTATTTTAACAATAGTAAAAGTTTAAGTGAATTATGGGAGCTAGATGATGAGCATCAAAGAGGAACGTTCATTCTAACTTCATATAAACCCATATACATAACTGCCGCAAAATTTTCTACCAATCCCAATGAATTTCCGCAAGCAGAAAATTCAGATAAGGTTTTAGACGAACCTAGCAGCCTTAATGCCGTAGAATCAAAATTTCAAATCAGCCTTAAAACCAAAATCTTTCATGGTATGTTCGATGGGCGTATGGATTTATGGATGGGCTATTCACAGACGGCATACTGGCAGATATATAATTCTGAACGTTCAAGACCTTTTCGTGAATTAAATTATAAGCCAGAAATCATAGCCAATTTTCCCGTTAAGTTTCCAATATTGGGCTTTGAAACAAAAATGATAGGTGCGGCTATTATTCATGAATCTAACGGCCAATCAGATCCAATCTCTAGAAGTTGGAACCGTATTGCTTTCCATGCCGCATTTGAAAAAGGAAATTGGCAGGTAACACTAAAACCGTGGATACGCATTGGAAGTAAAATCGATGACAATGAAAATATATCTGATTTTATTGGTCGTGGTGAAGCCGACATTAGTTATGACTGGGGCAGACAACGCTTTAGAGCCATTGCTAGACATTCTTTAAATCTTGGTGATAAAAGTCGTGGTAGCATACAGCTGAACTGGTCTTTTCCTATTTTCGAAAATTTCAACGGCCATTTTCAATTGTTTGATGGTTATGGTGAAACCCTAATTGATTATAACCATAGGCAAACCACTTTTGGCTTAGGAGTCTCATTAATCAACTAAAGCACACTTCAACACTTTTTTTATAAAATTGGTCAGTTTCTAAGGTCATAGACTCATTAATTACTCCGAAAAAAATAATTATTTCTATTGAATTTTAAGACCCCTCTCTATAGCTAGAATGGCACTTAGATGGCTAAACCATATTTCTAATCAAGGTTACTTACTGCACTTTTATGACTATACTTTGTCATAATTTCAAATATTTAATTTAACTTTGTATTTCAAAGTACTTTAATATGGAGACAAATAAGTATCTAAACGACATTACTGAAATCAAGAATATAATGAATCGTTCTTCACGGTTTATTTCCTTAAGCGGACTCTCAGGTGTACTTGCCGGAATCTATGCTTTAATCGGAGCTGCCTTTGCTTATACAAAACTAAAAGATACCTCAGCTACCAATTACGAAAATTTTTCAGGTAGGTCTTCATCTCTATCAGGTTCAACTGTTGTTAGTGATTTAACTTTAATTGCCATTGCAGTGCTGGTTGCCGCAGTAATAACAGGGTTCATTATGACCCTAAAGAAATCTAAAAAAAGCGGCGAGAAAATTTGGGACAGTACCAGTAAACGACTAGTATTCAACTTTGCCATACCATTGATAGTTGGCGGATTTTTTTGCTTAGTACTTATGCAACAAGGCGCAGCAGGTCTAGTTGCTCCTGCAACCTTAATTTTTTACGGTTTGGCTTGTGTAAACGCAAGCAAGTACACCATGGGCGATGTTCGCTATATGGGTTTGGCATTTATAGGAATAGGATTAGTTAGTACTCAATTTATAGGATATGGATTGTATTTTTGGGCTTTAGGATTTGGCGTTTGCCATATTCTCTACGGTTCTTTAATGTATTACAAGTACGATAGAAATTAATATTAGCCTAGCTACAGCTATATGAGTTTAATTGATAACATAAACAAAGCTTTTGACCACCGAATACGTTTGGGCATTATGTCCATTCTAATGGTCAACGATTATGCCGACTTTAAGATGCTGAAAGAACTGCTTGGCGCAACAGATGGCAATTTAGCCAGCCATACCAAAGCCCTTGAAAAAGAAGAATATATAAAAGTAGAAAAGTCATTTATTGGCAGAAAGCCCAACACGCGTTATTCAGCAACTAAACTTGGTAAGGCACAGTTCAAAAAACACATTAATGCTTTAGAAAAGCTAATAGGCAAATAATATATTTTTTTGTCATTTTACTTTGAAATTCAAAGTACTTTTAAAATTACAAAACATGAGAGCAGCCATTTTAGAAAAATTATATGATTGGAGCGTAGCACCCTATCAATATTTCAAGAAGAATGAAGCTTGGCAGTTTAATGCCAATGACTTAAAGCGTTACCCAAGTAACTCTCTTGGTTATCACATGGGTCAATTCCTTACCGAGAATAGCTTTCAATTACAAGAGAAACTTGAAAGCCATGATGTTTTTCATGTACTCACAGATACTGGTATTTCCGTACCAGATGAAATAAGCATGCAATTCTATTTATTAGGTAATGGAAAAAGAAGTATTTACCTGTTTACGGTAATCTGTATTGGCACTATTCTATATCCTGATTACTGGCAGTATTTCAAATCTAAATACAAATGCGGAAGATCTGCCCTACCCTTTCATCAATTAAATTTTCAAAAACTACTGCATCAGCCTATAGAACGAATTAAATCCACATTTTTAATTTCAAAAAACATATGAATTATTACATCTCTAAAATCAAAAAAATATACTCAACCATACAACTAATTACAGGGTTTTATATCCTTCTAACCTTAGTGAAAATTAAATCATTATTAATCAATTAAACTTCATATTATGAATGTTCACATTAAATCTATCTTATCCGCATTAGCCTTTAGCCTACTATTCTACAGTAAAAGCTTTGGACTAAATTTATTCTTAATATCTATTTTAGTAGTCGTATTAATCTCTACACTGAAAGGTACACGTTCCGCTTCTTGGGTATACGCCTTAACCTATGTTTTAACCTCGGTTTTTGTATTTATCAACCCTACGGGGTTCACCATATTTGTCCATTTTATGGCATTAATGGTTTATGTAGGCAAATCAATCTCAGGCAAGACATCTTTGTACCTTACTTGGTTATTAGGGTTTATTAACCTTTTTATTGCTTCTGTTGCCAATTTTATTCAAAAACAAAACGCTGTTGAAAAAGACGCAACAAAAAAAGAAACTTCGCCAAAACTATTAAACCGTTTAAAAGGTGGTTTCTTCGCAGTGGTATTGCTTATTTTATTTACTGCGTTGTACAAAAATGCCAATCCCGTTTTTGGGAACCTTATCGATCAAATCAGCTTTGATTTTATAAGTATCCCTTGGGTATTCTTTACATGTATTGGCTACGTCTTATTTCTAAATATCTTACGCCCATTAGATGCACAAGAACTTGTAGCTACAGACCTTTCGCAAAAAAACGAATTAGAAACTCCTACCGAAATAGAAGTCATAGGGCAAAAAAAACAGCTAGAAGATGAACACACCTTAGGGTCAATCATTTTAATAGCTCTGAATTTTCTTCTGATCTTCTTTTTAGTGACAGACGGAATCTACATTTTTCAAAAAACCGATATTTCTAATGCGGAATATTCGGCATCTGTACACCAAGGTGTTTATGCCCTTATGTTTTCTATCGTCTTGGCTATTATACTAATTCTCTACTTTTTTAGAGGCAACCTTAATTTCTACAAGAATAACCAGCAAATAAAAACATTAACCTATATCTGGATATCGTTGAACATTATACTTATAGTATTTACATCATTTAAAAACTTCACCTATGTTGAAGCCTTAGGTCTTACTTACAAACGTATTGGTGTATTCGTATATCTTCTTCTTACGCTAACAGGTTTAATAACCGCATATATAAAAGTGACAGAGATAAAAAGTTTTATTTATTTGGTACGCACCAACATTGCAACAGTATTTACATTTTTAATAGTCAGTGCAGCCATACCTTGGGATAGAGCGATCACCCATTATAATTTAAACACTCTTGAAAAACCAGATATGCATTACCTCATAGATTTAGGTGATACCAATAGCATTCAATTGTACCAGTATGCGAAAGAGAAGAATGTAAACTACGACCTTAAAATCAGTATTCAAGATAAATACAAAGCATACAAAACCCTACAATCGGAAAAAACATGGCAAGAATATACCTTAGTTCAGTTGGTTCAAAATGATTTAAAATGATAGCATTATTTAAACATAAATGGAACCGTAGAATTGTGAGAGTAGTATTGCTTTATTTCTTTCTCTCTACCCTGCTAATGCTTATCAGCTTAATACCAGAAATTACATTTACCAATTTTGTAGGCTTTGTACTTTACCTCAGCTATATCATAATTACTTGCATTGCAATTATCATATTATTGGTAAATGTACTTAGGTATTCAAAAGATTTGCAGGAGCACACTATGGCTCTTACATTATTAATACTCAATTACCCCGTAAGCATACTATACCTGTATTTTATAAGCTCTTAAATATTTAAAAAAATGAAACTTAAATTCCGCCGCGTCTATTTTATATATTTTCTACTACTTCTAGGAATCGAAATTTTAATTGCCATATTCTTAAAATCTGGTTTTATTAGACACACTTTCGGAGACTACCTAGTGGTTATTTTGATGTTTTTCTTTTTTAAATCCTTCGTAAAGGCAAATGATATAGCCATCGGTATTGTAACCTTACTTATAGCATATGCGATAGAGTTTTTACAGCTAACGAACATGCTTAGTTACTTTGGACTACAGCATTCTAAATGGGCGAATCTAATCTTCGGAAATTATTTTAGCATTCAAGATTTATTGGCATACACCTTAGGTGTACTTACCGTTACCTGTCTAGAAATTAAAAACCGTTTTCTATTAAAACACCCTATAAATTAAAATGAAATCAATCCTTATTCTTTACCATCAACATAATCTTGCAAGTATGCATAACGTTCGGTAAGTTTCCCATTTTGTGTCATCCGTGCTCGCTCTAAAACTCCGTCTTTATCTTCGTTGAAGAAAGCAGGAATCACATTTTTTATGAAAGCCTCACCAAAACCTTCGCTTGCATCTCTAGGCAACTCGCACGGTAAATTATCTACCGCCATGACCGCAATGGCATCAGCATTGGTAAAATCTGTTTCAGACTCCGTTACTGGGTCATATCCATAAATGGGGTCTGCAATAGTTGATGGTTTTATAGTAGAAGCTACCGGCCCGTCAATATCACAGCTTATATCGGCAACAACTCTAATCTTAAAATCTTTGTCCTTGGCATCTTCCCTGGTAAATAGATAAGGAGCGCCTTGCCCGTAGAAATGACCTGCAATGTAGAAATCGGTCACCTTGGCAAATCTAAAAAAGTTAGATTTATATTCTTCTGGATGAGCAAAAAAGTTAGCCTTATTACCACGAACACCATCAATACGCTTATTGTATTCGCCAGCATCTATTTGGCAATACACCGGCTCATCAAAAGTTTCTTCTAAATATTCGGTAACATTCACCCTGCGCATACCCATACCGTCTAGCATTTCTCTAGATCCATTACCTACTCTACCCCTACCGGTAAGCAACACCTTTATATTAGGTAGCTCAAGTTTTTTGAGTTCGTTAATTAAAGCTTGCTGATCTGGTAAATCATTTGCTTTTGGCAACTGAAAAGAATTGTATTTAAGTCCGTATGCACGAAATCCGTTATAGGCACCAACAATACCAGCATATCTACCAAAGGCAACAACACGTTGTTCTTGTTTATTGGTAATAACCTCATGATCATACATTTCTATATTCTTCTCTAAAATAGCACGAAGCAAATCTCTGTTATAAGGTTGCTTTTTAATGGTATGAGAAAAGAAAAAGTACTTTTTATTCGGAATCAACGCATCTATTGGTACTTCTTTAACGCCCAATAATACCTCGCAATCATTCATTTCATCTGCAACCGTAATGCCAAGATCTTGATAATCTGAATCTGCATAAGCCCTAATGGGAGAAGGCTCTACAATAATTAGCGCCTTAGAATGTGTATTCAAGACTTTTTGACATGTTTTAGGCGATAGAACAACACGCTTGTCTGGTGGGTTCTTACGTTCTCTGATGATTCCGAACTTCATATGGGTTTGGTATAAATATTGCACTAAATTATGCAATTAGTAACACTTGGCTTAGTGTCCAAATAAAAATTATAGTGGTTGCTAAAGTTTTGTTAGCTTTGCTGCCCGTTAATTATTAGCTTTTAATGTAAAGCTAAAATTTAACATTAAAGTTCATTTACATATTGGGGCCGACCGGTTTTGACAGCGAGACCAGTTGGAATGTAAGCATGTCGAGCGCTGGGAAACAGCTCGTTAATCTCATTTTTCACACTTTTAATTGGCGAAAATAATTACGCTCTTGCCGCTTAATCTGAATTATAGTAAGATTAGCCTCGTCCCTACAAGGTAGGGAAGCGAGATGTTCCTGAATAGCCCTTGTTGATGGCGATTCTTATAGGAGCACCAGAAAAGTCAACATAAGGGTGTCCGCTCACTTTGGCGACACCACCAAAATCTTAAGAAGATAAGTGTGTATTGGGCGGTTTCTGGTCAGGTACACATCGAAAATTAATCAGATTCTAAGCATGTAGAAAGCATTTTAATTGCTTGTTTGGACGAGGGTTCGAATCCCTCCGGCTCCACAATTAAGCGTAATTAGTTTACGCATAGAACATAAAAAGTCCGACAAGTTTACTTGATCGGACTTTATTGTTTTAAAACGTCTGTCCTTTTATTCAGACAGTCAGCTATATTTACAAAACTGACGCTTTTGGGAACGCCTTATGGTAATTCACCGGAACCACAACTTATACCCTACCCAGCATTAGATTTAATATTAGAGAAATCACCTTTTGCCAGTTTCTCTTTTTCTATAAATAACATTAGATACCCACGGTCATTCCAATATAACCCGAAACCAGATTGATAACGCAGCGTCAATAACGATGTCCACTTATCATTTTCCCTTGGGTCGGTATTTAAAGAATTGTAATAGGGGTAGCCTAATAAATAACTATCATATCTTTTATCAGTCTGTTCTAAAACTTTAGTACAGACATAATTCATTTGCTTTTTGTTGAGACCTTTGGCCGGGTATAACTCTGGCTTAAAAGGGATATCTACTTCCTGTTTAAAAATCACATCTAGAGCATACTTATCCGGGAAATTAGGGTTATCATAAGGTTTTAAGTCCGCAACATTTTCAAAATAGAAAACCTTTGCATAATTATCATCTGTCCAAGCCATGGTATTCTCATCATCATAAGCTACAAATATGCTTAACAATCCTTTTTTTGGTAATTGATTCTCACCAGATGGTATTTCACTTAGATGAAATTGCGCTATGAACCTATAATCACCAAATTCATGTTTGGGCCATTCAAAATTATCGGGGACAAGTGGATTTCCACCGTATGTACTGATTCCCTTTTCATCAAAAACCGTTGCTTGCTTAATGGTAATAGCTGGCAGCATGAGAGACCTTAAAAAGCTCTCCTTCTTGTCCAAATCATATTTACCCTCAATTACAATCTCATTAAAATCTCTGATATCCATAATCTGCTATTACCACTTTAAAATTGGCTCATCTTTCCAAATGACCAACCTGAATTCTTCGTAGTGCTTTCCTGTACCAATAGTATGGTCATCTCTAAGTCCGTTATTTAGCTGTAGTTTATGCAACATACCCGATGATGAGCCTACCCATAACGTTTTTTCATCATTAGAAATGGTAATTCCGCTTATACTAGACCCTAAAAAGTATCTCCAAATACAGTTCCCTTTTGCATCAATAGCTCTAATATATCCAAAGGCATCTCCTAAAATGTAGTATTTAGAAGTTGCTATACCACAATAAACCCTCATTTCTTCATCAATAATCGTATACTGCCCACTTTCTTCGTATGCAGGTATTTCAATATTTTCAAGATCAGAAGCTGCAACGCCTATAGTAACTCCGTTATAAAAGTGACATGAATTTGTAATGAGTTGACTATCATCTTTTGAAAAAAGACAAAAATCTGGGTAAGATGATTGCGGACCAACTTCACCTATCATAGTCCCATTTTGGTCTAGTACCCTATGGTCACTACACTGATCCCCAACTACAATATATTTATTATCATTAGAAATGGTAGCATTTTCCATATCAATATAAGGTTCCCATTCTTCATCTTCTGGATCAGGCAATGGGTGAATCATTTTCTCGGTATTTTTAGTAATTATGAAAATACCATCAGAAGATATCAGAAGGATTTTTTGCCCGTCATTAAATGGAATTAATTCTGTTATCCCTAAATTCTTTGCTTCATCTAAATTAAATGTTGCCATAATTTCACCCTCCCAACCTTGGGTGGTTACTATGGTATTGTTCGAAGCAATTGCAAAAACATTTTCTCGTTTAGATTTTCCTATGGCATCAATTGATGCATCAAGTTCTATAGTTTCACCATCTTTAAGAAGATATGCCTGTCTTTTCTGATGCGCCGTACCCACCATAAACACAATCTTCTGTTCGTCTATAAAGTATAATTGCTGAATACTTTGCGATTTCTCTTGCATGAACTTCACCATTGGTGAATGTGCAGGCGGAAAATCGGTTCTAAATACATCAACAGTATTGTTTCTATTGGCATCTTTCAATAATTGAAAAACCGCATCTGATAAATGCTCTCTTTCATCCTTAGGCTCTTCTCCTTTCCAATTATCCCATCCATTGGTTTCGCCAAATTCAACCATTTTATTTACATCAGAAGCATATTTGCTTCCTTTAGAATTCCATTCCTTTTTAATATCGTCAATATTCATTCCAGATTTTTTAATTTATTAAGTATGGTTCAGATCATGTTTATCTTCTAATTAAAAAGAATAGCTGTGTTGTTATTGATACTAAATTTAGCAGCGTCAACTAGCGATGCGCATACTAAAATTTCAATCCAGAAATCACCTTCGTTCTCTATTATTTCATTTAACTGCTGAACGTTCATAATATCATTGTTGTCATCTAACTTAATACCCAAATGCTTGGTCAGCCCTTTTAGTTCTTCGAGCAAGCTGTATGATGAACCGATCATAGCACCAGGCACACGCGCTTCTTCGATATCAAAAAGCACCTCTGGCATTTTTACGGGAAGGTAAAAACCCTCGGCATCTGAATGGGTCAGTAAGTGACTTTCCATATACGAATAATGATCTTCTAAAATTGAATCTACGCCAGGGTCTTCATTTGGAGAAAAAGGCTTAGGCTTCCAACTCTCATTGCCTTCATTTTCCCAGGCGTGTGCTAGAAACCGTCTTAAATGGTGTAAAAAACTATAAGGAAAACCGCCAAATTGCAATGCTTCATTTTCCATCTCCTCAGGTTCATCATGTGGTTCTAAATTATTTGCAGCAAGCACTACATTGATATTTTGAAAAATTTTTTTATATACTTCATAGGCTTCAGGCTCTCTGCCTTTAAATTCCGCCAACATTCCGCTTGTAATTTCTAAACCCATAATT
The DNA here is from genome assembly GCF_039968975.1 of Maribacter sp. GTDB lineage: Bacteria > Bacteroidota > Bacteroidia > Flavobacteriales > Flavobacteriaceae > Maribacter. The sequence goes on from NZ_JBDVOT010000192.1 coordinate 26,197, forward strand.
TTTTCTGTTATAATATGTATCAAATGTATACATAACATGGTTTTCATATATCCCTGAAAACAATGAATTCCAAGTACCCTAGATTCCTCTCATTACTTTTCCCTACACATCTTAAACAAAAAAAGCACGTTGATTATAACGTACTTTTTTACTTTTTTCAGCTACAACCTATGTCTACCTATATAATGATTGTTTCAAAATTAAATTACTGTTTAAAACACATCATATTTTGCCCCATATTTGTTTCCCTTTACACGTTGCAGTTTAACTAAAGAGGTTTAATATATACGGTTGATCATACCTTACATGCATTTATTTACTATAGCCATAGACTATTATTTTATAGCCCTATAAGTTATCTTCTTATTTGTTATAACTGTTTGAACTCTTATATTCAAAAGTGCTGATTCAGAAGTAACATCATCAGAACAAGTAAATGTTTCGTTAGATAATTCTACACGATATAAGAAACCGTCATATTCTAGATTAGGCTTATTTATAATTAATGTACTGGTATTAACTCCCGAATAGTTTTCAGACGTTATTATATTTGAAAAATTAATACCGCCATCTGTACTTATCTGCCATTGATATTCAGTTGTATCTAATGCCGATATACTAATCTCGCCTACATTTCCATCAAAAATTATAGTGTTTTGAGGACCTACCATAATTTGGGGCGCTGATCCGCTTTGCTTATAATCCGCTATATCATTATCATCTGCATCTTTTGGCGATGTATAACCACCTTGTTCAATTACCACCCCCCATAAGTCAGTTGTAATTGGCGAAACACCCAAATAACCATCAAAATCACCATCTAAGAATCCTGCTTCTTGAACATCATTACATCCATCCGCATCACTATCCGTTGATAAAAAATCTAGTATATTATCATTATCCGAATCAGCTATTTCGTAATTAACGGTACCATTATCGAATTGCCCTACGGCTTGTAAAGCATTTACAATACCATCTGTACCAACAGCTCCGGTCAATTTCCCTGCAGACAGTGCAAGACCGTGACCAGCCTCAACCCCATCATAAATTCCATCATTATCACTATCAAGATCTAAACTATTGATAACTCCATCACCATCTGTATCCATTTGAGGACAGCTAGTTATAAAACTTTTATCGTTCACCACAAAAAATATAGGATCTGCGTTCGCAGAAATTTCTAGACGAAATATTACTGCTTTAGACCTTTCTGCTACGGTAAGTCCAAATTCTGCTAATTCCACCGCTGCAAGACGTAGGTTCTTTTTCGCGTTTTTTCCACTAACAGTATCGTCAGCATTGTACTGATCTACCAAAGAATTACCAACAATAGGGGTATTGTTCCAATTAATTTCTACACCGTTACCTAAATAGTTCCCATCTTCATCAAGCAAGTGTAATCTATTATAGTTAGAGCCATTTCCCAACTGGGCACCTTGAGTTAATAAAATATCCATTTCCCCATCTCCATATGCAGCTGAGCTTGCCCCTCCCAAACGAAAGTACCAAGCATTGTCTATATTAGCTATAGCATAACCCATATCAAGTCCTCTTTCCCCTTCATATAGATATGGATTAAATGGGATATCACCTGAAGTAAGCTGCGGACCTAATGCATTTGCAGTACTGCCATCTAACGCCCTACCTTCTAAACGGATACCAGATTTTATTTTTGTTACGGGTCTTAAAGCTGTCCATGAGGTTTCCTCTACCGATACATCGCCAACACCGTTACCGTCTGTATCCATTTCATCATAAAGCCCGTTGCCATTAGTATCTATCATATTAGACCCTCCAATGCCTGTGGCATAAGTTCTACTGCCCACTTGAAAAGCCAAAAGTTCAGAGACATTATCAAAAGGAGTAGGATTAATAGAGGATGTAGAAGAATTCCAAAAACCACCGTAGTTCGTATATATTGAAGTAACATAGTTGGTTGTTGCTAAACTAGAAGTAGGAGTTCCAAAGGCTGTATTTATTTCACAACCATCCTCATATAAATCTGGAATACCATCATTATCATCATCTTCATCTATATCATCACTTATACCATCACCGTCAGTATCTACAACTGATTGATAAAAATTGGTGTTAATATCTGATTGCGGTTTTTCAGTATAAGAAACCCTTTCTTTGGTAATGGTAGTCTCTGTTAAAAAAAATAAAATTGGAGTTATTACTAGTATTTTAAAAGACGTTGTCAACCTCATTAAGCTAAATTATGAATGTGCTATTGGTGAATTTTCAACTAAATGTACTTTTAAACCATGTACTTTTTTTTTAATTGTTGTCAATTGATGCTTTTCCGATGACTATTAGCTAAACAGCACTATGAACAGATTTTTTGTACAGTAAAAACTTAATTATATTATTCACTCTAAAGATAAAGCCCCCTATATATTAATAAATATGGTAATATCTTTTTTGATCTATCCTCTTAGTAATACTATAGTATAACCTCTAGCTATATTTTCTAAATTTAATCAACAGCAATTCAACCACTATTCTTAAAATAGAATTCAATAATTAACCTTAGTTTTTATTTTTATACCGTATACGAATACGCTAATCTTACAATTCATTTTTCGCTATAAGTAAAAAAGTATTCTTTGTTATTATTAGTTACCCGACCAATTAAATCCACTCGGCATCAACACCTAGAATAATCAGTTCGTCACAAATATGTTCTTGTGCATAACACAAGGTGGCTTTCTTTAAATTTGGAAAGTGTTTGATATCATCGCTGCATTTAATATCCCAATATTCTACCGCACCACCTGAAAACGGTGATAGATTCATATAAATATCATTGCCGCCATCTTGATAAATTTCGGTAACCTCTGGAGCTAAACGTTTGGGAATAGGTAAATCTTTAAAATACTGAGTCACTTCAGCTATGGGCTCGTAACCTTCTTCATCAATATCTATTTCACGCCCCTTATACCAATCTGCAAATTCATATAAGTCAAATTTCGGCATCAATAATCCTTTGTTGTACATCAACTCTTCTATGATGGAAAGCTTGAATCCAAAATCTGTAAACTCAATTTCTTCTTCATCTATCGGCTCAATCGTGTACCTATCTGCTGCAATACCTTCACCACGCACATAAGGTGTGTAAAGGCTTACCTCAATAGCTTGAATAACATCTTTCTTCACGCTAAACCAAGCACTTAATCCGTTTTGTACCAAGGCGCCAGAATCATCACCTTTAAAAGTTATTATCCGTTCATTTTCATGCGTTTTATAGTACTCTATAATATCTTCACCATTGAAATTGAAAGCTCCGTTGAAGATTGCTTTCGGACTAAATTTATACGTTGAAATTACCAATTCAAACCCCAGGGAATTTACTAGTTCACCATTAGATGTATAAGCGATAATTCCTAAATCATCCCAAACAAAAAGTGTGTTACTTTTTCCTTTATGTTCTCTACACCCCAGGGAAATAATCTCCTTTAATGCTCCTATTAAAACAGGAAACTGCACTTCAACAGAATTGATTTTAAAACTATTCGAAGAAAATTCTATATTGACCATAAGCACTTTAAATATGTTAGATTATAAAGGTTTCTGCATTCTTAATAGTTCGGTAAAGGATTTAGAAATCAAGGCAACCTCTCCACCATCATGGTAATATGCCCAAACCGTAAACTTACATTCCGGGTCTAAATATAGATAATCGCCATTTTCATGACCAATTACAAAACCTTTGGCTACACGTTCTAATTTTACAGAGCGAAAGTTTGCAGAAGGTGCCGTAACTGTCATCCCTACTTCTTCTTGAATTGTGGTATATAATTTTAAACACTCATAGTTGGCAGCTTCACCAACTCCGCTCATTTCCCATCTTTTCAAAAGAGCTGACTTACCCATTAAGTTCCATGTGCGTTTATCCCAACGACTATTATTTTTTAGTCGTGTACCTTTAGGGTTCTCCTTTAAAAACTTCAGGTATTTCACAGGTAATTCTAGCTTAAAAGTTTCGCTCATTTCCAATTTCATAATTGAAGCTTAATCTGTTTTATAGGGTATAAAAGTGAACTACAAAGATGAACGTAACTCTTAAAACTTAACTAACTGTTTTCAGTGATATTGTATTACTAATTAAATTCGTAGGTTCTTACGATAATTTTGCATCTCTAAATATTAAAATCACCCTTTTCAGGGATAGCCCCCTAATTATTCTCAGGTACCTTAGCAATAACAATAAATATTTTGCCATGAGAAATAGTATTATGTTTTCTGATAATATGGAACAGATGAAATGGGATGATTTTCATTTTGATGTGATGTCTATCCAAACCCTACCAAAGCTAGAAGACCCAGAAGATATAAACAATAGTTTTACATTTTGCAATGCGTTGTTAGATGCATTTAAGGATGCTTCGGGCAAAGAAGTAATAAAGCTACTTTTTCTAACACCTGAAGACATATCTAGTTCTAAATTTCACGCAATTGCTTTTTTAGAGGGTAAGGAAGTTTTTACTGCTGAAATTGAAAATACATTGTTGTTCAACGAATGGTTTACAGTTATTGATGAAAGAACGTATAGAAAGACAACCATTACCTCAAAAGTATATTTTTTTAGCAAAAATTCCTTTAGTAGTCAGCCCGTATCCAACTTTAAAGATGACCAGGTATTCAAAAAGACCGGTGAATTTATTTTGGATCATATCCCAAATGCATTTATCGCTGAAAAATTGGCAAAGGAAAAAGTAGAATTCATTGCTCCGTTCATTCAATTAGAGGCTAAAAGTGATTTTAAAAAAGTGGTGCAGCAATTTGTACAATTAATACATACCAAAGGACTCGTTATTATTCCACCAAAAAACAATGATGCAATTTATGAGGAGTTTGAGGCGGCAGCCGGATATCCATTCCCTACGATTATAAAAGATTTTTTAACCTTACATAACGGCGTACAGAATTCAGCGATTATGGGAGCCGAGAAAATCTTTCAAGAATGGAAAGATTGGCAAAGAGTGTATAATGATTGGACGCAAGAGGAATTGCTGGATACCTACAGTACCAATAAGGGCAAAACTTTATTAATGTATACCACGCCTTATTGGGTTCCGTTTTTTGATATGCAGAACGGTAATTTTTTGGCATTCGATTTTGCTCCAGACACCAAGGGTATCGCAGGACAAATCATCCGCTTTGGGGCTGACCAAGAAATTGGCTATATACAGGCTGATAGACTCGATGTGTTTTTAGAACAGTTGATGGATGACAATGGTGATATTGAAGATTATGAATGGTTCAGAAGTGAATAAATCACATAGGAACAGAACATCTAAATACATGTCCGAAATTTTTAAGAATACAATAATCCCTAAATTAGAAACCAAACTGCTAGAAGCTAGGTCTGCCAAAGCTTTGTTACAGATTCTAGAATTACAAGGTTGCCAAAATACAGAAGTATTCAAAGCTGTAAAAAACAGTATTGCCCATGATGATAATGAAGCTGTTTTTACGGAAGAGTTAGCACATCAAATCTTTTACCACCCAACAGTTTACGCTGATGAAAAAGAAGGAGTAGCTTTCGTGATTTCATGGCTACCGCTTTTAGAAAACGGATTTTATCCCGATAAAAAAAGCAGTAAAAAACTAACTGAATTTCTATATTTCAGTCTTAGTCACCTTCAAAGTGACGCAATTTTAGAGGAAGAGAGAACTCAAGTTTTCAGTGTTTTAAAATTATTGGCTCACAGTGAATCTGCCGCTTCGTTTGTCATAACCAGCTTTTTAATTCAGCGTGTTTTTGATATTCGAGATTATGTAGGTACAGATTTCATCATTCAGAACTGTATTACTCATGAAATTCTCAGCGACACCTATTCCATTCAAAGTTCAGATGGAAAATTATCGACATATGCCTTTAAGATAAATAACGATTTTATTGAGCATTTCTTTGAAGGAGATTGGCATCAACTGATAACCGCTATTCATAAAACTCTACCCGTTGGGCGCGTATATTTACCCGGAGCTTATCATGTAATGCTTCCTTGGTTTAGTGAAGAACTGGCTGCTTTTTATAATGACAACTTAGATTTAGTGTTTGACGCTCACAAAGCATTGATTGAACGATTTCTTTTCATGGAAGAAGAAGGTTTAGCTTTTTTAAACCAACAGACCAAAGAAGGGGTATTCCCTTTAATCAACGCTTTAGGCAAAAAGGAATGGGATGCCGGCGATGTGCTTCTTTTCAACCATAGAGATAAAAAGATACCACAAATACAGATTGACCAATGCTACTACAGATTCTTAGATTGGCTAAATGCCGATGGAGGAAGTAATTTTTATACGGAAGCCTTTCAAGAGTTCGGTAAGCATATACTAAGGGAAGAAAGCTCTGCAGTTCTTCCCGTAGAATTTATCGCGTTTTGGTTTAAAAAGTGTACTCCAGCTTCAGGAATCCCAAACCAAATTGAACTATACAACAGCTTATTTTTTAGATTTCTAAAAACAAATTCAGACGGAAAACTTCCAATGGTTCGTTTGGGTGCTGAAGACGTTCAACTTACGGGTGAACCTCTCATTAAAGAGGTATTTCAAATTACCGAGAATCTGACCGATTGGATTACAGACTTAGCATCATCAAACATATCAAATCCTTTAAATCAGTTTTTGATTCTAGTTTTTTACGATGCACGAGAATCTTTAGCAACACTTTTCAATTCAGAAAATCAAGAGGTTTTATTCGCTTATTTAGAAAGAATGGCATATTCCGCCAAACAGGCAACCGAAGAAATCAGAAAAGATAGCCTTCCCCTACTCGTTCAATCCTTAACAGCGCTATTCGCAGATACCAATAATTTTACCCGTGTCAATAAAATTTGGGCATTAAAAAATATTGATGCTAGTATACTGAACTTGTGCAATGATTATGCGCAATTACAGTATGTCAACGAAAGTCGCCCTTTGTTTTTGGGTCTCCTGCAAAGCTGGTATAATTTCTTAAGCGACTATTACTATAGTTTGGGAAGCGAATCAGTTTGGGTACCGCATATGCTGAACACGCAAGGTAGACGCAGTGCCGCTTACCTTAATGAACTTGATGAAAATGTGACATCTTTCGTGAACAAGGCTTTATTGCATCTTTTTGAATTCCATAAAAAGAGCAAACTGAAAGCTGATTCCAACAAACTATTTAAATCTATCCAAGCAGATATTGAAAATTACCTAGAGGACTTTCTTAAAGAATTAATGGAACACAATATTGCAAAAGAAACGGCAGAAAACATGAACATCTACAGTAAAGCACACTTTGCCCATCGTAAATCATTACAAGAAGCAGTTCATAAATTCCATAAAGAAGTGGAACCAAAATCTGAGAAAGTAATACTTATTGAACAGCTACAGACATCAGAATTTGATTTTTCAGAAGTGGCGTTCAACCCTAAGTACGCCGATGCGGTCTTACACAACCTAGAAAATTATAAAACCGAAGGAGCATGCGACAATAAACTACTGGAGGTTTTAGATAACAATATTTCAGAATTTAAAACTTGGTTAACGAAAACAGCTGCCACCGAAGCAAAGTTTATACAAGCTCTTTACATGACTTTGCTAGATAAAGATATAGCACCTGAAACCCCTTTAGAAACTTACGGAAACTTATGCAGAAGCCTATTCGTAAAATTGGCCAAGGGCAGTAAAATGTCAAGTTCATACGAAATGGGGCTAAAGGCGATGGCAAATTCCGGAGCCTACCCAGAAAACTTAACAACTGCTTTGTTGCAGGTAGTTAATGACTTAAAAGCATAAAGAATGACAGCAGAAATTACACCTCAAATTCAAGACTGGCTCAACCTATCTGCCTTGGTTTTGATAAACAATTATAAGAAAGCGGATTTAAATAGTTGGTACGGATTTGATATTAAAGACCACTTGCAATTGAAAAATGTAGAGCGTATTGCCAAGTTGCACGGCATACATTCTGGTGTACATCTTCGTAACAGTTTACACCGCTACGAAACCGGTGAAATGGCATCCATTGCTTTTGAGAAACTGGCAATGGAATTGCGTAGCGAAACCACCAACACTTTTGAAGCCAAGTACAATGCCATAAAAAATCCGTCTACGAAAAACGCGTATAAATTAGTTTGGAGATACCGTTTTAGTCTTAGAAATGAAAAATTGTACGGCTATGAGTTTGCCTATTACATTTTTCTAATGCGCATAGGTGGTGCCTTAGGTTTTATAAAACCCGAGGAAATAGCCATGCGCTTAGAAGACGTAAACACACGAATAAAAAAAACTTTTTCAAGTTGGGGTGAATTTCACCGTAATGTGTGTATTGGCAATGAATTTATTAGAGGTGCTGCGGAACCGGACAACAGTAAATTTCCAGGTACCGAAACTCTTTGGGAATGCTACCAACGATTGAATATTCACCATACCGATAGCTTTAAAGAATGGAACATATGAGCTTAACCAGACAAGAAGTTCTACAACATGTAGAAAAAGCCCATGCGCTTTTAAAAGCTAAAAGATATGCCGAATTAAATCCGATAATTACGGCTATACAAGATAATCTAGATATTCTAGGATTTAAATACCCTAAGGATAATGCACGCTATTACCGATTTTTCATGCTGTACATAGGTGTATTTGAAAAGGTAAATATGGAGGTGATGCATTCATATCTAGAAGCCATTGAACAAATTGGTCAAGCACTAGCATCAGACTATGAATACATCTGTAGTTATTATAAAACGTGTCCGGAATCGGTTTACGAAAAAGCGTTACAATCATATCCGTATAACGAAGCTTTGCATATACACTATGCTTTAAAATTACAAATAGAAAAACGATATACCGAAGCCATTACCGTGTTAAAATATGTCCTGGAATGCTACCCTGCCACTACCGAAGCCCGTTTTTTACTTTGGGAAATTGAAACGGCACAACTAGATGAATTGGTGACATCAAGCGAAGAAGCGGACTGTTATGAACTACTAGACCTAGCCTCTGCAACACATAATCTTGGTGTATTAAAAGGACTTCAGTTAGATACACGTTTAGATAAAAAAAGTAAACAACTCACGTATATTCAAATTGCCATTTGGGAAAATCGTTCGGTTGAAATCATTGAGCAATGGAACAGCGAATGGAAATCTGTTGAACTAACGGACCTTACCCGAAATGTATTGGCAGATTATGCCAAGGCGTTTATGATATACGAATTGGTACCACAAATACTAAAAGCACCGCAACAGCCGCAATTTCCACAAACCGATTTCAGCAATTTTTCCGAATACAAAGTCTACATGAAGGCACTTATAAACTCGGGTTGGCAACTGGCACAACACCATTATTTATTATTGGGCAATGCCGCCTATTTTTATTCCAATAACAAAAATGCTATAGAAATTTGTCTAAAACGTGGCTTGGCGCTCAACGAGAAAAATCCGTTGTTATTAAACCTGAAAGCCATGACCCTCAAAAGCGGAAATAAAAACCAAGAAGCCGGGGCAACCTACCATGAAGCTTTTAGAAACGGACTCTCCATGGATAATTATTTGCTGTATTTAATTGAATTGAATAACAGAATTGAAAGTTACCAAGGCGTTTTAGATACTGTAAAACAATTTCACATAAGACATACGCCTACATTAAAATCCTTGTTTTTCAAAGCAAGGGCTTTGTTTAAAATGCAGCGAGATGATGAAGCATTGGAAATATTAAACGAAGCTCTTCAAGATTTTCCACTGCACTCCCGCTCCTATGCTCCGTGGATGTACCACTACCGTATGGTCATCAATAAAAGAAAACGGAATTATACCCAATATTTCATAGACCAACAAGCAGAAATCAATTACTACGTTGATGGAGACGACGACTATTTCAATACTACCAACCTTGCCGTTGAAACCATTTTTGAACAGGGTGAATACGAGGAATGTTACAAATACGCCATTTATAATCACGAACAGGGAAAGCTGGCAGAAGAATTATATCCTATTTTTCAATGGATTTGTTTTTATGATTTTTTACTAGAGAAACCAGAGAATTTACAAGATGTGACAGAAGCAAACATAAATCAAGAACCAGAAAGTTTTGAAGATTTCAGAAACAACGGTTTAATCTATTGGATGATAGACGACCATACGGCAGCAGCAGAATCGTTAATGACAGCCGCATCTAAAGCCATCAACAAAGCAATTTATCTAAAACTAGCGTTAAATTGCGCCAAGGAAGGTTTTAAAAATTCACTTTGTCTGACCATTTGTGAAACCATACGAAAAGAAGTTCCAGAAGCTCGAGAATTTAACACGGATTATACATACGCCTTTATTCTAAATGATGAACATCGACACAAAGAAGCCTACGAAGCCCTTTTAGGTGTTTTAAAAAGCTATCCGGAACGTACGTTTTTTGAATTCCCAAAAGACTACAATTACCTATTGCATATTTTAAAAAACAACGCAAAAGAATTGGAAGATATGAGCGGATACAATAAATATATATCCATGCTGTTAAGCAGGGAAAACCCTATAGAAAATCAACTCAGGGAGCAGCAAGCACTGGCAAAATCACAAAGCGAAGAAGACCTTTTCTTACAGCACAACTTAATGGAAAACCTAACACGGTTAAATTTTGAACTTTCTACAGAAGAACAAGAGGAATTAAAGAAAATGAAAATGCGTATTAAGGCTTCACATTTCGCTTAAAGGTGGTAATTTCACCATCTTAAATGAAGCCACTCACATTACATAAAATCTTGATTGTCTTCTTGTTTTTAGGGGCTTACGCAAATAGCTGGTCGCAAAACAAAGATAAAATTTCGATAATTGACTCGCTTTCAGACATTTATCACGAAAACGCATATTCACACCCACTATTAGCAAAAGAAGCTGCGCAAAAATGGCTAGAAGAAAGTGAAAAATATGGTTTTAAAATTGATGCCATTAAAGCGCATTATGCACTTGCAAATCTCGGCAATATTTCAGGCGATTATAAAACTGCCGTTAATGAAACCAAAAAAACAATAGCCCTTCTAAAAGAGTTAGAGATTGAAAATGGCTTGGCGGCAAGCTATAATATTTTAGCATTGGGCTATAAAAACCTTGGCGACTACCCAAAGGCTATGGAAAGCTTTTTAGAGTGTTTGCGGTACGCAGAAAAAATGGACGATACCCAACAAGAAGCAAATGCCTACCAAAACATAGCTACGCTATATGTTTTACAAGAAGATTTTAAAAAAGCAACAGAAAACTTAGAACGTGCCGCTGATCTATATCGAGCCCTAGGTGATGATGATGGTGTACTTGTCACCTTATTCAATTACGCAAGTATTTTAAAAGAACAAGGCAAGTATGATAAGGCTCGCGTGCATTTCAAAACTGTGTTAGACTATCGAGAAAAAGAAGGTAACAAAGCAGTAATTGCATACATCAATATGAACCTTTCGCAAATGTTGGTCAAAGAAAAAAAATATAAAGAAGCTGTAATTTCTTTAAAAAAAACCCTGTCTCTTTTAAAGGAAATCCAGTTCAAATCAGATATGGTTATTATCTTAAACGACCTTGGCCTGTGTGAAAGTAAATTAAACAATACCAAACAAGCCATTTCCTATTTTGAACAAGCTTTGGAAATGGGAGAAGAACAGTCTATTAGACAATATAAATCTGACATTTATAAGAATCTTTCTCAACTATACCAAGATGAGGGTGACTACAAGAACGCTTTAAAATTTCACAAAAAGGGTATTAGTACAATATCATCACAAAACTCGCTGGACAAAGAAAAATATGTTGCCGAATTGCAAGAGCGTTATGAAACGCAATTGAAGGAAACAAGAATAGATTTACTTGAAAAAGAACAAAAATTAGGCGAAGCTGAACTACAGAAGGCAGAGCTCACAGTAAAAAGACAACGTATTATTAGAAATGCCTTTATTGCCGGATTCATTTTGGTCTTGATTTCGCTGCTTATATTACGCCACCAATATTTTAAGCGCCTAAAAATACAGCAACAACTGAGCATGCAGCGCGAAGAAAACGCCGACCAAAAAATAAACCAGATGATCAAAGATTATAGGCTGTCTGCAGTAGAAAAATATCAACAGGGCCAAGATGAGGAGCGTGCAAGGTTAGCACGGGAAATTCACGATGGCATTGGCAGTGACTTGGCGGGTATTAAAATAGCTTTTGAGCATTATGCAGAAGACCAACAAGAAAAACCACAGACCAAAAGAATATTAAAGGCAATAAACAATGCGTGTGAAGATGTTCGCGGACTCTCCCACCAACTACATCCACCGGCGTTTGCATCGTTGGGATTCACAAATTTATTGGGCGACTTTATCGACCAGATTTCCAAAAATGCAACTATAAATTTTCAAACATTTTTCTACCCAGAAGAAGACATTAATCAGTTGCCCGATGCTCTTCTCGCCGATGTATATCGCGTGGTACAAGAATTGGTAAACAACATTTTAAAACATGCAGAAGCTACAAATGCAGAAGTGCAACTTACCAAGCACAAAGACCATTTAAATATTGTGGTAAACGATAACGGAAAAGGCTTCCATGAACATAAAAAACAAGGTATAGGACTGCGAAATATTAAAGAGCGTTTACAGAAAATGAAAGGGTCTTTAGACATTGATAGCAGTGCCAACATTGGAA
>NZ_JBDVOT010000193.1:0-11933 GCF_039968975.1 Maribacter sp.
AATACAACTTTAAAATTTTTAATCGGTCTTTTTTACATAGGCGGAGGCTGTATTTTTCTAACAATGATACCCTATAAAAATGATGCTTTTGCAAAACTATTGATTATGGGCATTTTTATTTTAATATGGGTAAATGACTCATTTGCATACCTAGTAGGTAAGAGTATTGGCAGGACCAAACTTTTTCCTTCAGTTTCTCCTAAAAAAACCATTGAAGGTACTTTAGGAGGTTTTATATTTGCACTAGCAGCAGCTTATTTAATGGCTACTTTCGAAGCTCTTATTAGTCCTGCTCAATGGATGATTCTTGCAACGGTTATTGTGGTAGCCGGTAGTCTAGGAGATTTAATAGAATCTAAATTCAAAAGAGCTGCAGGTGTAAAGGACAGTGGGGCAATATTACCTGGTCACGGTGGTATGCTAGATCGCTTGGACAGTTTGGTATTTGCAGCACCATTTGCTTATTTAACTTTAAATATATTCAGTTATGTTTCATAGAGAGGGACAAAAAATAATATTGTTTTCTTTTTTGATTATAGGTTCAAGCATACTCTTGGCCCACTACTTTATTGACATAGCATGGCTAAAATTGGCTATTCAAATTCTTGGTCTAGTTTTTCTCATTATAATTTTGCAGTTTTTTAGAAACCCTAAGAGATTGGCAAAAAAGAATTTTAATGAAATTCTTTCTCCTGTTGATGGTAAGGTCGTAGTGATAGAAGAAGTTTTAGAAAAAGAATATTTTAATGAAAAAAGAAGACAAGTATCTATTTTCATGTCACCGGTAAATGTACATGTAACAAGATACCCTGCTAGCGGAAGTATTACTTTTTCTAAATATCACCCTGGCAAATTCTTGGTTGCATGGCATCCAAAATCCAGTGAAGAAAACGAAAGAACAACCGTAGTCATCAAAACACCAAAATTTGGCGAAATCCTATACAGACAAATAGCTGGTGCACTTGCCAGACGAATTGTAAACTATGCCGAAAAAGGAGAAAGCGTACAACAAGGAGACGACGCGGGATTTATAAAATTTGGATCTAGAGTTGATTTATTTCTACCTTTAGATTGTCAGATCAATGTTAAGCTAAACCAAAAGGTTAAAGGTAATGAGACTTGTATAGCTACTTTTATTGACCCAAATGAAAATGAAGAAATTACGTATTGAGTTTGAGGAGACCGTTGCTTTGGTCAATAACTATACTGAACCACTACCGGCAGATATACTTTTAAAACTGTATGCCTACTACAAGATTGCAAATGCTAATTTTGAAAATCCTGGTAGTAAAACTCCACTAATCAATGCTTTTAAAGCAAACGCACTAATTCAAGCAAAGAATATGAGCAAGGAAAAGGCTATGCAATCTTACATTGATTTGGCTAACAAAGAATTAAAATACTAATTATCCATTATCATAGTATTAGTTGACACTGTCCATGTATGGCCTAAAATATTTCTTAAAAAATTGACTAACATTCGATGAAAAAATTAGAAAAATTAAAGTCCAATATTCTTCGAATCTCTATTGGCATTGTTTATTTATTTTTTGGATTCATAAAGTTTATACCGCATTTGAGTCCGGCAGAAGATTTAGCAAAAAATACTATTGGAATATTAACATTAGGAATTCTACCTTCTCAATGGGGCTTACTATTGTTGGCAATAGGCGAAACGCTTATAGGTATCTTTCTTCTACTTAACTGGAAACCTAGAATTATCATCAGCATAGCTATAATTCATATTCTATTCACTTTTACACCTCTATTTTTAATGCCTGAAGAAATCTTTGGCAAAGGTGAATTGGTTTTTACATTAGCAGGACAATACATATTTAAAAACATTATTATTCTAAGCGCCCTATTTTCTTTAAAGATTGATTTAGACATTCATCTAAAACGCTCTGCGATGAAAGAATCTACTGCAGAACATCTAATAGTTGTGAAAAATTAATGATAAAGATCTTCTAAATCTGCATCGCAAAGAGAGCTAAACAGATTATCTAATTTTGCACAAACATCTTTAAAGAAACGCTCTCCTTTTTCAGTAGTAGCAAATTCTGGATTACCAATACCCGTATCACTACTAACTTTTGACCACTGTCTTTCCGCCCACGCCCAACCTTCATTATAAGCGGTTATTTTAAAACTTTTAGCTCTACCACTACCCCATTTTTCCTTTGATAATACCAAATCAGGTCTTAAAAATAGCATTAAGCTAGTTTCCATTTCATCGGCATGATCACCTTCTTCTTTGAAATATTTAGATTTATCGAACATTGGTGGAAAGAAACAAAAACTGATGAACATATCCGGGAACAACAAACCTAACTCCCTTATAATAGGCTTAAAATTATTTCCGCCGTGACCATTGAACAACAGTAATTTCTTTATGCCTTGTCTATCTAATACTGTCACCAGATCTTTTAAAATAGCCAATTGAGTAGACGGATTTAGATTCATATCTAAATAAATATCGCTCTGACCGGTATTTACACCAAAAGGTATGGTAGGCAATACAATTACCTTCTTTCCTTTCTGCCAAGATGCACCAGCAGCTGACTCAGCCATACTTTGAACTTGGTAATTATCCGTGCCATATGGCAAATGATAATTATGCGCCTCTGTGGCACCCCAAGGCAAAATTGCTAATTCTATTTGTTCATCTTTTAGGTGTTCCCAATTGGTTTCAGCAAGTACGTAAGGTTTAATCATAGTCTTAAAGATACCATTTTAAGCATAAAAAAACCCTTGAAATTAATCAAGGGTTCGTTTATTTTTTTGATAAAATTGGTTTGTGAAATTTTATTTACAATACCTTTTTACCTGAAATGATATTATAAAGAATAACGATAACCGCTATTACTAACAAAATGTGGACTAAACTACCGGTTGCAAGACCAGGTACTATACCTAACATTCCTAATAACCATATAATTATACAAATAACTGCTACTAACCATAATAGACTTCTCATAATGTGTGTTTTTTAGATTGTTTATACTACAAAACTAAAGGGATTAGCCGTGTTAGCTTAACTCAAACAAATTGATTACTAGCTCTAAATCAGCAACTTTACCACAACAAGCACATTGATGAGTACTTAAAATCAATACTTTATACCAATTTTTCTTTGAAAAAATCTATGGTACGTGACCAAGCCAATTCTGCCGCTGGCTCATCATATCTAGGCGTAGACGTGTTATGAAAACCATGATTTACATTGTCATAGAAATAAGCTATATTTTCTTTGCCTAATTCATTCAATGCTTTTTCATATGCCGGCCATCCAGCATTTACTCGTTCATCCAAACCTGCATATTGTAATAATAATGGTGCATTAATATCTTCTAGACCTTCTGTTGGCTGCCCTCCATAAAATGGTACCGCTGCAGATAAATCAGGCACTTTTACTGCCATCATATTAGAAATCCATCCACCGAAACAAAAACCTACTACACCAATTTTACCATTGCAACCTTCGTGATTTTTCAAATACTCAAATGCTGCTATAAAATCTTCAAGCATTTCATTTCTATCACGCGTTTTCTGCATTGCACGACCTTCATCATCATTACCGGGATAACCACCTAACGGACTCAATGCATCTGGTGCTATGGTAATAAAACCAGCCAAGGCAGCTCTTCTGGCTGTATCTTCAACATAAGGGTTCAAACCTCTATTTTCATGCACAACCACTATACCAGGTAATTTAACCTCAGCAGATTTTGGTTTGGACAATAAAGCTTTTATTTCACCACCTCCTTTTTCAGAATTATAGGTAATAAATCCCGAATCTAAATCTGGATTGTTTTTATCCACCAAATATGTATTCTCATAATCTGGCATTAAAAAACTCATTAGAGAAGGCACTGTGAGACCACCTACGGCATACATAGATAATTTTTGCACAAAGTCTCTGCGTTCTAATTTATTATGGGCATAGGCATCATAAAGATCAAATACCTCTTGCTTAATATCTTCTTTTTTAAGTGGTTTCATTTTCTTAGCTTTTTTGTTCTATTTAAAAGTACGAAAACAACATGACTACCTAAATACTTTTAACAATAGAAAAAGCCTCATTTCTAACTGAATAGAAATGAGGCTTCGTTGATTATAAGATTAAGTATTAACCTAAGCTAGCTAAACTTTTTTCCAACGTTTCTATTTTAGCTTCGGCATCCGCTAACTTTTTACGTTCTACCGCTATAACCTTTTCAGGAGCGTTATTTACAAATCGTTCATTAGAAAGTTTCTTTTGTACAGATATCAAAAAGCCTTTAGTATATTTCAGTTCTTCATTAATCTTAACAATTTCAGCCTCTACATCAATAGCACCCTCCATAGGCACAAAGTACTCATTACTCTTTACCCTAAAAGTCAATGCCCCTTCTAACTGTTCATCCAAATAACTAATTTCAGATACATTGGTAAGTTTAGCAATTACGACATCCCAACGGTTACTTGCTTTTTCAGAATTTAACACTGATAATTCCAAAGCTTCTTTCATTGGAATATTCTTGTTCTTTCTTATAGTTCTAACACCAGAAATCACTTCGGCTGCAAAATCGAACTGAGCAATTAACTCTTCATCAATTTTACCAACAGTTGGCCATTTTGATATTACCAAAGCTTCAGTCTCATCTCTTTTTGCAATATGTTGCCAAACTTCTTCTGTCAAAAATGGCATGAAAGGATGCAAAAGTTTAAGGTTCTGCTCAAATAACGCTATTACCTTATTGAAGGTAGTCCTATCTATAGGTTGTTGATACGCAGGCTTGATAATCTCCAATAAAGAAGAACTATAATCATCCCAAACCAATTTATAGATAGACATTAAAGCATCTGAAATACGGAACTTGCTAAAATGATCCTCTATCTCTAATAATGTTTTATTCAACTTAGACTCATACCACTCTAAACCAAGTTTTGAAGCCTCTGGCTGAGGAATATCTGCAATCTCCCATCCTTTTACCAATCGGAAACCGTTCCAGATTTTATTGGCAAAGTTTTTTCCTTGCTGACATAGATCTTCATCGAACATTAAATCATTACCTGCAGCCGAGCTTAATAATAGACCTACTCGCACACCGTCCGCACCATAGTCTTCTATCAACTTTAAAGCATCAGGTGAATTACCCAATGACTTTGACATTTTTCTACGTTGCTTATCTCTAACCAATCCGGTGAAATAAACGTTTTCAAAAGGTTTTTCTCCTCTAAACTCATAACCGGCAACAATCATTCTTGCTACCCAGAAAAATAAAATATCTGGACCAGTTACTAAATCGTTTGTTGGGTAATAATAGTTTATCTCTTCATTATCTGGCTCCATAATACCGCCAAACACACTCATTGGCCATAACCATGACGAAAACCAAGTATCTAGCACATCGGCATCTTGTCGTAAATCACTTTCCTGTAAATCTGATTTACCCGATTTTTCTTTAGCAAGTTTTAATGCATCTGCTATGTTAGCCGCTACAACAAAATCTTCTTGACCGTCACCAAAGTAGAATGCCGGTATTTGCTGACCCCACCATAATTGTCTAGAAATATTCCAATCGCGAACATTCTCCATCCAATGACGGTACGTATTTTCAAATTTCTTTGGATGCAATTTTACATCGCCACTTTCCATTACCGCTTCTAAGGCAGGTTTTGCCAAATCTTCCATTTTCAGGAACCACTGATCTGACAACTTTGGCTCAATGACAGCCTTGGTTCTTTCTGAAGTACCTACTTTATTAATATGGGTTTCGGTCTTAACCAAAACACCTAAATCTTCTAATTCTTTAGAGATTTCTTTTCTTACAACGAAACGATCTTTGCCCTCATAATGCAATCCAAAACTATTTAAGGTTGCATTATCATTAAATATGTCGATAGTTTCTAACTTATGTTTTTCTCCTAACGTTTTATCATTTATATCATGAGCTGGCGTTACTTTTAAACATCCTGTACCAAATTCTACATCTACATACTCATCTTCAATTATCGGTATTACCCTATTGCAAATTGGTACAATTACTTTCTTACCTTTTAAATGAGTAAATCTTTCATCATTAGGGTTTATACATATTGCTGTATCACCTAATATAGTTTCAGGTCTTGTGGTTGCAATAGTCACCTTTTCATCTGACCCTTCAATAGCATATGACAAATAGTACAAAAGACCTTGTTTCTCCTCATAAATAACTTCTTCATCTGACAAAGTTGTCTGCGCTTCTGGATCCCAATTCACCATTCTGTACCCACGGTAAATTAAACCTTTGTTATAAAGATCAATAAATACCTTTATAACACTATCATAACGCTCTTGATCCATGGTAAACGCAGTACGGTCCCAATCACAAGAACAACCCAGTTTTTTCAACTGCTCTAAAATGATACCACCATATTCATTTGTCCAATCCCAGGCATGTTTTAAAAACTCATCTCTAGTAAGGTCATTTTTATTGA
Organism: Maribacter sp.; assembly: GCF_039968975.1. Classification (GTDB taxonomy): domain Bacteria; phylum Bacteroidota; class Bacteroidia; order Flavobacteriales; family Flavobacteriaceae; genus Maribacter. The sequence goes on from NZ_JBDVOT010000193.1 coordinate 6,463, forward strand.
TGCCTTGCTCTTTTAATTTGGCAACGACCTTTGCTTCTGTAGCAATAGAGGCATGATCGGTACCTGGTACCCAACAAGCATTCTTACCTAAAAGGCGGGCTCTTCTTATTAAAACATCTTGTATGGTATTGTTCAACATATGCCCCATATGCAAAATACCGGTTACGTTTGGCGGCGGTATTACAATACTATAAGGTTCTCTCTCATCTGGTTCTGAGTGAAAGTAGCCGTTTTTCATCCAGTAATCATACCATTGCGATTCTGTGGCTTGTGGATTATATTTTGAAGGAATTTCCATTTTTTGGAACAGTTTTTGAATAATAATAAACTGGGTTATTAAAAATTAAAGCCGAACTGACATTCTAACGGTCATTTCAGCTAAATTTCACCCAAAGATAAATACGAAACAAAAATAAGTAACGTTAGAGTATAACAAAAGGATTTTGAGGTTGATCTGAAAAGATTTAATTTTGACATCCACCCAAAATTATAAATGATGAAAAAAATAGTACTTGTATTATTTGTTGGCTTACTAGGTTTTAGTTTAACTGCACAAGATGCAGCTGCCAAAATAGAGTTTAAATCTGAAACCGTTGATTACGGCGAAATCGCTAAAGGATCAGACGGAGTAAGAGTTTTTGAATTTACAAACACCGGTACTGCTCCACTTATTGTAAGTAAAGTAAGTTCTAGTTGTGGTTGTACAATTCCAAAAAAACCAGAAGACCCAATTTTACCAGGTAAAACAGGTGAAATTCAAGTGAAATATGATACCAATAGAGTTGGTCCTATCCGTAAAGCAATTACGGTTATTTCTAATGCTGACACTCCTACAAAAGTTTTAAAAATTAAAGGAGAAGTTCAAGCTGCTACCGGTACCAAATAAAAGAACTTTTATAAAACTAAATGCCCAACTGAGAAGTTGGGCATTTTTTTTGTGCTTTATTGTTCGTCAAATAAAGGTTTTAATTCAAAACTAAAGAGTAGGTCACTGTCATACCTTTCTACAAGTACCTTAATTTTTTTATCTTTTTTGACATTGAGCATATGCATAATCTCTTGTAATTTATATCGGTGGATGCGCCTACCGTTTACCGCCAAGATAACATCACCTTCTCGTAACCCTGCCGAATGTGCGGGACTTCCCTGACGTATTCCCGAAACTATAATCTCTGGCACCAAGCTTAACCTTGTTGCTCCTTGAAGAATAATCTGCACATCGCCATAAGTCTTAGCATCGCTATTTACTACTCCGTTTGAATTTGTAATTCGTTCTGACACATAGCGCATACCGGCATGTTGTAAATCAATACCACTAACATTGTATTGAAACATTTTACTGAAATTGGCATTCTTGGTCAAGATTAGTTTTTCATTCTTATAATCGAACACCACATTAAAACGTTTAATAACCTCACCGCCTAAACTACCGTTTCTACCTCCAAAATCTGAAATTGTTGTAAACGTCTCCATATCAGGAAAGGCAGCTTTGGCATCACTCAGTACAAAATCTGAAATCTTTAAATGATTGATTTTAGTTCTCTTACCATAAATATTACCTGCAAGACCTTTTCCTAAAAAATCTTGGTAATGTTTATCCGGCAATTGAATTCTTTCATCTTCAAATAACCATACCGCATCGCTACTACCAGTATCCAATAACATTTTTACAGGTATTTCGTCATCCTTATTTATCATCACAAAAGCATCTAAATATGCTTTCTTTCTAATGACCGACATATCTACGATACGCGTATTCTTTGATTTTTTGTACTTATAAAGTTCGGGGTCATGAAATTTTATAGTTCGTTTTATGTAATTGATATCAACCACAAAATCTTTAAACAAGTCATAACCTATTATTCCATGAACAGGAACACCAAGACTTGGAGAAAAATTTATACCGGCATCCATCACCACATAAATGTTCTGAGACACATTCTTAACATCACCCATCTGAATAAAATTACCAGTGGACTTTAACGCATTTATAGGCTCACCCTCCCCTAACCCATTAATGGTAATTTCTGTTACGTTGTTTAACTGAATAGAATCTTGATCCGCCAAATTGAACAATATGGGTGTACCAACTCCAGAATCCAATACAAATGACAATTCCGTTCCATTGACATTAATAGGTATTACCATGAGATTATTAATCAACTGAAACTTGACTTTGTCAAATTTCTTTCCTGCAGGTAATTGATAGTTTTGACCTATTGCTAACCACGAAAAACAACAAAACAATAGAATTAGAAGAACACCTCTTTTACGTAACATAATCTATATGAATTAGTTAACCCTTTTTAAGATACGTAATAATTTGTTATAACACTCAATTTTAACAGTATTGCCAAATCCAAATAAAAGCTTAATTACTTTGTAAGTACCATAATCATTTATCACTTTTGTGAAAAATTCAATTTATATGCCATCTGTTTCAAATAAGGGGCTTACCATGCCTCAATCACCTATTAGAAAGTTAGTTCCGTTTGCTGAAAATGCAAAAAAAAGAGGAGTTAAGGTTATTCATTTAAACATTGGACAACCAGATATAAAGACCCCACAACAAGCTTTAGATGCTGTAAAAAATAATGATATTAATGTATTGGAATACAGCCGTACTGAAGGATCAGAGACCTTTAGAACCAAAATTGCCAAGTATTACATTAAAAACGATATACAAGTAAGCGCTACGGATATCATTGTAACTACCGGAGGTTCTGAAGCATTGTCTTTTGCAATGAACACTATTGCAGATACAGATGATGAAATTATTATACCCGAACCTTTTTATGCTAATTATAACGGATTTGCCACTGCTTGTGGTGTAACCGTTGTACCGGTAGTTTCTAAGTTAGAAGACAACTTTGCGCTACCGCCAATTGAGGATTTTGAAAAATTAATTACGCCTAGAACCAAAGCGATTTTAATATGTAATCCTGGTAACCCAACCGGATATCTATACAGCCAAGAAGAAGTTCAAAAATTAGCAGCTTTAGTTAAAAAGCATAATATATATCTAGTTGCCGATGAAGTTTACAGAGAGTTCACTTATGACAACAAAACCCATACTTCTATTTTAAAGGAAGAAGGTTTAGAAGAACATGCTATAGTAATAGATTCTGTATCTAAAAGATACAGCATGTGTGGCGCACGTATTGGTTACCTAGTTTCTAAAAATAAAGAGTTTATTGCCACGGCAATGAAGTTTGCACAGGCTAGATTATCGCCTCCTACATATGCACAAATAGCAAGCGAAGCGGCCTTAGATACACCTGACAGTTATTTCGCCGAAGTTAAAACTGAATATGTTGCAAGAAGAAATATTCTAATAGCAGAGTTAGAAAAAATCGAAGGCATTAAAATTGCAAAGCCTCAAGGTGCTTTTTATTGTATTGCTGAACTACCTATTAAAGATGCCGATCATTTTGCCCAATGGTTGTTAGAAGATTTTAATATTGACAACGAAACTGTTATGGTAGCACCAGCAGCAGGGTTCTACGCTACAGACGGATTGGGTAAAAACCAAATTAGAATTGCCTATGTTTTAGACCAAGATAGTTTAAAAAGAGCTGTTCAAATTTTAAAGGAAGCACTAAAAAGCTATAAAGGTTAATGATTATACATGAACACTTTTCCCTAAAAAACTACAATACTTTTGGTATTGATGCTACAGCAAGATTTTTTGTTGAAGTTACGTCTATTGAAGAATTACAAGACATTCTGGGCAACAAAAATTATGATAGAAAGATTATCATTGGTGGCGGTAGCAATATTTTACTTTCAGATTATATTGAGGCTTTATTTATTCATGTAGATTTAAAGGGAAAGAAAATCATCTCAGAATCTAATGAAACTGTAGAAGTACAGGTAATGGCAGGTGAAAATTGGCATGATATGGTCATGTGGACTCTTGACCAAAATTTCGGAGGATTAGAGAACATGTCTTTAATACCTGGTAACACTGGTACTGCCCCCATACAAAACATTGGGGCCTACGGTGTTGAATTAAAAGATTGCTTTGTTAGTTGCGAAGCTGTTAGTATAGAAAATCAAGAACTGGTTACTTTAAACAAAGAAGATTGTAAGTTTGGGTATAGAGATTCGTTTTTTAAAAATGAAGGAAAAGATAAATATGTAATTACTTCGGTTACCTTTTCATTCTCTAAAAAAGACCATAAAATTAATTCTGGGTATGGCGCCATTGAACAACAACTAGAAAAAGATTCCATTTCTGACCCCAGCATTAAGGATATTTCTAATGCGGTCATTTCCATAAGACAAAGTAAACTACCAGACCCAAAAGTTCTTGGCAATAGTGGCAGTTTCTTTAAAAACCCAATAGTTGAAAAAGAAATATTTGAAGAATTTATATTAAACAATTCTGAAGCTCCTTTTTATAAAGTATCAGATGAATATTATAAAATACCGGCAGGTTGGTTAATTGAGCAATGCGGTTTTAAAGGTAAACGTTTTGGTGATGCTGGTGTTCATAAAAATCAAGCATTGGTTCTTGTAAATTACGACAACGCAACTGGTAAGGATATTTTAAACTTAGCGGCAAAAATTATTGACGCCGTGAAAACAAAGTTCAATATTGAAATAAGTCCTGAGGTTAATTTAATAAAATAACCCCTGTAAAATTTACAGGGGTTATTACCAAACCAAACCAACCAAAAACAAAGTGGGCAGTTACCAGCCGACCACTTATTCAATATATATTTTTAGAAAACGCATCGTTAACAATCAATTTTATAATTTAGCGTTTAATCATATACGGTTCAATGTTAGCATTTGGATGTTCATCTTAAAAAAAAATATGTACATCTCTTAAATTATGAGCACTCTATTAGAAAATCATATTGTTGAATTACTACAAGAAAGAAACGAAAAAGCGATTTCTCTCTTGTATGATAATTATGCCGACACCCTATTGGGTGTGGCGAATAAAGTGGTGCGTGATCCCGATTTAGCTCAAGATGTAGTTCAAGAATCTTTTGTGAAAATTTGGAAAAAAGCGGACTCTTATGATCCTAAAAAAGCGAAACTATTTACTTGGCTTTTTAGAATTACACGTAACACCGCTATTGATAAATTAAGAAGTGTCAACACAAAGTCAGATAAAGAAATCCAAATAGATGTTTCTGACGTATATACTTTAGGCGTGGAAAGTACTAGACCAGAGTTAATGGATGTAAGAGAACATCTAGACAAAATTGAAGACAAATATCAAATTGTTTTAGAAGCTCTTTTCTTTCAAGGCATGACCCAACAAGAAGCTAGTGATGAGTTGGACATTCCCTTGGGAACCATTAAGTCTAGACTTAAAATTGGATTACGCGAGTTAGGCAAAATCTACGGCCCTGCCTTAGTTGCCATGTTATTAAATTTCGTATTATGAAAGACAAAATAAGAATTTTCCTTGATTCTGATTTATTAGAAAAGTATCTACTAGGAACAACTACCGA
>NZ_JBDVOT010000194.1:0-7995 GCF_039968975.1 Maribacter sp.
GTTCTTACCTAGAAGAAGATGCTAATGTAACCGCTTTGGAAAGTACCACAGGTCAATTGATCGAAAAATTAGAGTTACTGAAAGATGCCGGTGAACTAAATTTAGATAACGACACTATAAAACAATTTCAACAAATATTACAGACGGCAGATTTAGTGAAATTCGCTAAAAACAAACCTTCTACCTCTGTTGCTGAACATGACAGAAAGTTGGTTGAGCAGATTGTTGAAAAAACGCATGAAGCGCTACCAGAACCAACTGAAGAAGAGTTACTAGAGCAAGCAGAATATCAAGAAGAACTTGAACGCAGGGCGAAAAAGAAAAAAATCAGAATAGCCATTATATCTACCGTTGCCCTACTACTAATAGGCATTACCATTGCAGGAGTAAAATTCGGATTCGGTTATTTAAAAGACACTGTTTTAGGCCACCCTACCAAAGAACTTTTAGAAGGAGAATGGGTACGCAGTAGCTATGGCTTTCCACCAATACAATTAGAGTCTCCACAAGTTCTGGTTAGACAGGAAATAAAATTACCTGCTGAAGCCAAGGCTGCCATAGAAGATATACAGGCTTTTGAATATAGAAGTCCTATTGGTTTGTTTAATATGGGTACCACAAGTATTACTTTGGCACAAAAAGAAGTAGACCCGGAGTTTGACAAGACCATAGAACAGATCTTATCTAATTTTGAGGCTCAGGGAGCAAAGAATATCATTACCAAACAAGAAGAGTTCAGCACCATAAGCGGTGTTAAAGGAGTTAAGGTTTTTGGTAGCGGTAAGTTTCCAATGCCCAGTTCTAAAGAATTAACAGAAGGTGAATATACAGTGCTACTTTTTGGCGGTAAAGGATTTCAACAATATGTAATTCTTACCTGGCTTAAAGATGACACGTACGCACAAGAAATAGTTGACCGAATCTTAGCATCGGTAGAAGTAAAAACAGAAGCATAAATGTTCGAGAATATATCATTTGCAAATCCTGATTTCTTTTGGCTGTTCTTATTACTGCCATTAGCAATTGTGTGGTATATCTTTAAACAAAAAGAGCAAACCACATCATTACGTATATCAAGTGTTAAAGGGTTTAGCTACAATAGCATTTTACCTAAGTTTAAACCCGCGTTGTTTATATTACGCTTACTGGCATTAGCTGCAATAATTGTAGCTCTGGCAAGACCACAAACAGAAGATATTTCTACGCGCTCTAAAACCACAAAAGGTATAGACATTGTCATGGCAATCGATGTTTCTTCTAGTATGCTGGCAAGAGATTTAAAACCGAACCGACTTTCCGCACTTAAAGACGTGGCGGCAGATTTTATTAAAAATAGACCAAATGATCGTATAGGTATTGTTGCCTATGCTGGTGAAGGTTACACCAAAACCCCTATTACCACGGATAAAGCCATTGTACTTAATGCACTTTCAGAAATTTCATACGGACAATTAGATGACGGTACCGCCATTGGTATGGGGCTAGCAACTTCTGTTAACCGTTTAAAAGACAGTAAGGCAAAAAGTAAAATCATCATCTTATTGACCGATGGGGTAAATAATTCTGGTTTTATTGAACCGCAAACAGCATCTGACCTGGCACTAGAATTCGGTATTAAAACGTACACTATTGGTCTTGGTACAAATGGCAACGCACTTTCACCTGTTTCATATAATGCCGATGGTTCATTTAGATTTGGAATGAGACAAGTAGAAATAGACGAAGAACTACTTAAAGATATAGCCAATACTACAGGAGGTAGATATTTTAGAGCTACGGATAACGAGTCTCTAGAAGAAATCTATGATGAAATTAATAAACTAGAAAAAACAGAGGTAGAAGAATTTAAATACTACCGCTACGAAGAAAAATTTAGAATGTGGATATTACTAGCAGGAGGATTGCTTTTGTTAGAATGGATTTTAAGAAACACGCTTTTTAGAAGCTTTGTATAATATGATACAGTACGACGAAAAAATATATTTTTATTTACTCTTTATCATCCCAGTGATAATAGTGCTGTTCCTTTTGTTATTGGTATGGAAAAAGAGAACACAAAAGAAATTTGCAGATTCTGAGCTATTGAAAAGGCTAACCCCTAACCGTTCATATAACAAAGGAGGTTTAAAATTGGTAGTTTTCGTCCTTGCCTTAGCATTATTAATCATTGGTTTGGTCAATCCAAAAATTGGAACAAAACTAGAAACCGTAAAGAGAGAAGGTGTAGATATTGTATTTGCGGTAGATGTTAGTAAAAGTATGCTAGCTGAAGATATTGCGCCCAATAGAATAGAGAAAGCTAAAAGATTGGTTTCTGAAATCATAAATCAATTGGCGAGTGACCGAATTGGAATTATTGCCTACGCTGGTCAAGCATATCCACAATTACCCATAACAACAGACTACGGCGCAGCAAAAATGTTCTTGCAAGGCATGAATACAGATATGCTTACGTCTCAAGGCACCGCTATTGACCAAGCTATTGAATTGGCCACAACATATTATGACGATGTAGAACAGACCAACCGTGTACTGTTTATAATCTCTGACGGTGAAGACCATTCTGAGGGGTCTACCTTAGATGCCGTAGAAGATGCTGTTGATGCAGGAATTATCATCTACACTATAGGTGTAGGTAAAGAAAAAGGCGCACCAATACCAATTAAAAGAAACGGCATTTTAGAAAGTCTAAAAAAAGATAACCAAGGTGAAACCGTAATCACAAAATTGAATGAAAGTGTTTTAGCGGATATTGCAAGTGAAGGTAATGGTGAATATATAGACGGTTCTAACACAGATGCCGCAGTAGAGTATATAAAAGAAGAATTGTTAAAAATGGACAAGAAAGAATTTGAAGCCAAACAATTCGCAGAATATAAAGATCAGTTTCAATGGTTTATTGGCGTGGCATTGTTGCTTCTCTTTTTAGATATTTTTATCTTGGACCGCAAGACAAGCTGGTTAAAGAAACTCAATTTGTTCAATGAGAAAAGAAATGAATAGAATAAGCACAGTAGTAGTATTGTTTTTTGTTTGCTTGTCATCTTTTGCTCAAGAAGTTGATGAGAAAGAAAAAGAGAAGGCCTTAAGATCTTCTACGAACTATACCTGGGATGCCAATAAAGCATTATCAGAAGATGATTTCATTACGGCTGAGGTAGATTATAGAAAAGCAATTTCTAAAAGTCCTGATAATAGCGCAGCCCCTTATAATTTAGGGAACGCCTATTACGAAAATGAAACCTATAATGAAGCTTTTGGTAGGTTTAAAGAGGCTGGTGAAGCTTCTACTTCTAAAGCGGATAAACATAAAGCTTATCATAATATGGGTAATGTGTTTATGAAGCGTAAAGATTATGCCAAGGCGGTTGAGGCATATAAAGAAGCCTTACGTAACGATCCTACCGACGAAGAAACACGTTACAATTTAGCTTTGGCCAAAGAGCTCTTGAAAAAAGATCAAGACGAGAACAAGCAAGACCAGGACGATAAGGACAAGGATAAAGACGACAAGGACGAGAACAAAGACCAGGATCAAAAGGACGAAGGGGACAACGAAGATAAAAAAGATCAGGGCGAAGACGGTGACAAGGGCGACGAAGGCGATAAAGATGAAGAGAAAAAAGATGATGGCAAAGATGGTGAAGGGGACAATGAATCTGATCAAAAGAAAAAACCTGAACAAGGAGAAGGTAATAATGAGCAAAATCAACAACAACCTAAACCTAATCAACTCTCTAAGCAGCAGGTTGAGAATTTATTGAGAGCTATGCAAAATGCAGAAAAAAAGGTTCAAGATAAAATTGATGCCAAAAAAGTAAAAGGTGCTAAAATTAAAACCGAAAAAGATTGGTAGACTTTAAATCCATAACAAAACTTGGGTTAGTATTAACCGTTTTTCTATCATCTATTTTGATGATGGGCCAAAATAACAGCGGAATTACTTTTGAAATGAAACTGAGCAAACCAAAGCTTGGTCTAAACGAAAGATTACGCGTTGATTTTACCATGAACCGAGATGGCGATAATTTTAGTCCGCCAGATTTTGCAGGTTTTAAAGTTATTATGGGACCTTCTCAATCTATCAGCTCTTCATGGATCAATGGTGTAAGAAGTTACTCTAAATCATATTCATATACACTGGCACCAACCGCTAAAGGTAAATTCTCTATAAAACAGGCTTCTATTGTAATTGATGGTGAAACCTATAAATCTTTAGCACAAGATGTTGTAGTTACTGCAGCCGTGGACAAGCCTAGTGATCAAATGACCGCGGATGATGTAGCCGATGAAAATTTACATTTGGTTGCCGAGGTTTCAAAAACGAATCCGTATTTAAACGAAGCTATAACCGTCATCTATAAGTTATATGTTAGTCCAAATATTAGCGTATCTAACTATCAACCTTTAGATAACCCTACTTACAATAATTTTTGGAGTCAAGATATTAAGGTTAACGGACTTAGTGCACAAAATGGCACTTATAAAGGCAAGCCTTACCGCTATGCTATATTAAAACGTGTTGTTCTTTATCCACAAAAATCTGGAAAATTAGATATTGAGCCCCTTTCCCTTGATGTTACGGTAGATGTACCCACCGGTAGACGAGATTTCTTTGGTCAAAAAATGTATGCCCAAACAAACAAAACGGTTTCCGCAGGCAGAAGAACAATCAATGTAAAAACTTTACCAATTGACAACCAACCTGCTGATTTTAATGGTGCAGTTGGTGATTTTGATTTTTCAGTAACTACAAGTAAAACAAGCTTGAATGCGTCAGAATCTTTACAAGCAACCGTTGAGGTGAGCGGTAAGGGAAATTTAAAATTGTTTAAATTACCGGAACTGGAATTGCCTAGTGCATTAGAAGTTTATGAACCTGAGTTTACAGAAGGTGTAAGAACCACTTTAGCGGGTATGCAAGGCAAGGTGAGCAATCAATACACCATAGTACCTTCTTTTAGGGGGAAATATCCTATTTCACCTTTGAGCTTTAGCTATTTTAATCCATCCACCGGAAAATACACCACACTAACATCTGATGAAATCGTTATAAATGTTTTAGAAGGTCCTTTAAGTGCTTCTTCTAACGCCAATACAGCTTCAAACAGCAATAAGCAATCTGTAGTAAGTAGCGGCAATGAATTCAATTTCTTAAAGCTAAACCCTAATTTAACAAATAAATCTATTTCTTACTTTTTTGGTTCCACATCATTTTACATGTGGTTATTATGTCCGCTTTTATTGATTCCTTTAGCTATTATTTTTAGAAAGAAAAGAGATGCTATTGCCGGTGATATTGTCGGTAATAAAATTAGAAAAGCAAATAGACTTGCACGTAAATACTTATCTGCAGCAAGAAAAGAACTTGGTAATAAAGAGTCTTTTTATGTTGCTCTTGAAAGAGCGCTACATAACTATCTAAAAGCAAAATTGAAAATAGAGACTTCTGAATTTAGTAAAGACAAAATCACAGAGCTGCTTAAGCAAAAACAAATAGACGACACTACCGTAGATAGTTTTATAGGACTTCTTAAAAACTGTGAAGCTGCAAGATATAGCCCATTCTCTGACGTGCAAATGCAAGCCGATTATGATAAGGCAAGTGAGGTAATTTCTATAATGGATAAACAATTATAAGTATGTTCAAAAAGTTAGCCACCATAATTAGTCTTTTTACGGTTCTCTTTTGTACCGCTCAGAACACCAAGTTGTTTGAGCAGGCTACAGTAGCATACAATGCTGGTGAGTATGACAAGGCTATAACCTATTACCAAGATATACTTGATAACGGTGAACATTCGGCCGCTGTTTATTATAACCTAGGTAATACATACTATAAGCTTAATAACATTGCGGAAAGCATCTACTTTTACGAAAAGGCATTATTACTTTCTCCTAATGACGAAGAAATAAAGACAAACCTTAGCTATGCTCAGAATATGACCATAGATGCCATCGATATTATGCCAGAAACGGGTTTATCTAAATTATATAAAGACATAACAGGTAAACTAACATTTGATCAATGGGCATATGTAGCCATTGGCTTCATGTTCCTATTTGTACTCTTATATATACTTTTTTATAATTCAAATTACGCTACCAGAAAACGTTTTACATTTATTGGTAGTTTGCTTGCCCTTTTTCTCTGTATACTATCCGTTTTATTTGCGTTTATTCAACGTAAAGATTTTGACGAAAATCAACCAGCAATAATTTTTGCCGAAGAAAGCACTGTTAAATCTGAACCCAATACTAAAAGTGAACAAGTATTTTTGATTCACGCTGGAACCAAAGTCAATATTTTAGACCAATTAGATGATTGGAACAAAATAAGATTGACAGATGGTAAAACTGGATGGATTCAAAACAACGAACTTAGACTGTTGAAGGATTTTTAGAAGATTGTTAACAGTTTTTAACTGTTTCCGTGCTATCTTTACGATTGATTTTTAGTATATGACTTTTTTTGCACGCATTACTTTACTCTTGTTATGGCTTTTTGTAGTTACTGCACCAAGCATCATAACCCTATGCGATGTTGAAAACCCAATTGTAATTACCAATCTAAACGAAGAAGAGCAAGAATCGGGTAAAAAATCAATTGGTGAAGAAAAGTTTGTTAAAGAAAAATCTTTAGATTTCTCCATAGTTGCGATTTATGTAAATTCAACGATCAACAACTTTAATATGAAAGGTTATCAAAATCTATCATTAGAAGTGTTATCTCCCCCACCGGACCTAGCTATTTAAGCATTTTCAGTTTTTAACGATTAACTAATCTGTCCTAAAATAACTTTAGGGCTTAATAATATTATTTACATGTTCAAATATATCAAAAACGATATTCCTGCGAGTATTGTTGTCTTTTTCGTTGCACTACCATTATGTCTAGGTATTGCATTAGCTAGTGGTGCTCCTTTATTTTCAGGAGTTATTGCCGGTATTATCGGTGGTGTTCTAGTCGGTGGTCTTAGTGGTTCTAAAATAGGTGTTAGTGGTCCAGCTGCGGGTTTAGCAGCAATAGTACTTACAGCAATTGGAACTTTAGGCGGTTATGAAAATTTTTTAGTAGCTGTTGTTTTAGGAGGTATAATCCAAATCGTATTCGGGGTATTAAAGGCCGGGGTCATTGGTTACTACTTTCCTTCTTCTGTTATTAAAGGAATGCTTACCGGTATAGGTATCATCATCATCTTAAAGCAGATTCCTCACTTTTTTGGTTACGACCCTGATCCGGAAGGAGATTGGGCATTTTTTCAAGTAGATGGGGAAAATACCTTCTCAGAAATTTTAAATACTATTAATAATATTAGTCCAGGCGCTACTTTAATTGCTATAATTGGTCTATCTATACTTATACTTTGGGATAAAGTACTTTCTAAGCAAGGTAAAGTATTTCAAATTATTCAGGGACCCTTGGTTGCAGTTGCAGTCGGTATTATATTTTACATACTAACTCAAAATAGTGAAGTATTGGCCATATCTAAAGAACACTTGGTAAGTGTACCTGTACCAGAAGACGTTTCTTCTTTTATTGGTCAGTTTAGCTTTCCAAATTTTGGCGCAATTACCAATCCGCAAGTTTGGATTACCGCCTTTACAATTGCCCTAGTTGCAAGTTTAGAGACCTTACTTTGTGTTGAGGCAACAGACAAATTGGATCCGCATAAAAATGTAACTCCTACAAACAGAGAACTACTTGCCCAAGGCGCAGGTAACATTGTTTCTGGTTTAATAGGCGGTCTTCCTATTACCCAAGTAATAGTACGTAGCTCTGCTAATATTCAATCTGGTGGAAGAACTAAATTATCTGCAATAATTCACGGTTTTCTTTTACTGATTTCCGTAATATTAATCCCTACTTTACTGAATATGATTCCCTTATCAGTTTTGGCTGCAATTCTATTTATCGTAGGGTTTAAGTTAGCAAAGCCATCTCTATTCATAAAAATGTATAAACTAGGATGGAAACAATCTATACCATTCTTC
>NZ_JBDVOT010000195.1:0-20804 GCF_039968975.1 Maribacter sp.
TCCTTCACCAAAAGACCCCAGTATTAACTGATTCTCATCCAGAGCCTCAAAAGCAAAAATTGGGGATTGTTCAAAACCAACAGAAATTTCCTTGGCAGTGTTCTTTTTGTAGTTATACACCAAAAGATTACCGTTCCATAAACCACAGTAAAATATAACACCATCTGTAGAATAAATACTTGCTACATCTTTTTGACTATTATAAAGTGGTAAAAAATCTTCCTCTTCAGAAATAAATAGTCCGTTATGCCTAGTTGCCACAACCACTTTATTATCAAAAGTTTTGCTAAAACCACGAATTCTAGGTACCTGATTATTAATATGCAGCGAAATATCCTTATTGCTATTAAACTGATTTTCAAATGGATCATACTTATCCAAACCATCTTCAGTACCTATCCACAAAACCCCTGAAGCATCAAAAAACAAAGCTGATACCAAGTTGTCCACTAAAGAAGTATCATCTGGAAGTACGGAATAATGCCATTTAAACTCACCCTCTTCAATATCTTCTAATTGATCACAAACAATTAAACCACCAAGTGTACCTACCCAATATTTACCGTCCGGTGCTTGTGCTACAGAAAGAAAATAAGGTCCTAGACCTTCTTTAATTTCAGTATCCTTAATTTCAAGATTATCAAATTTATTGGTCGTTTTATTTAGCTTGTACAGACCTTCTCTTGTACCTATAAAAATATCTGATTTTGCATCTTCATATATAAAATTCAAATATGGATTCTTCTCCACTGAATTTATTATAGATAGGTTGTAAATGTATTTTTGAACAATTTCCCCTTCTGCACCAAGCGTTAGTTTTGCAACGCCGCCAGATTCGTAACTTCCGATCCAAATATCACCGTTTTTATCTTCAACAATTTCTTTAATGTAATTGAAATTCTTCATTTCAACCTTATTGAAAACATCCGTATTATGGTTTAAAATATAGAGTCCGCTGTTCTTGGTACCTACCCAAATTCTTTTAAACTTATCTACAAAAACCGAACGTATTTCACCCTCTGGCAAACTATTAGGATTGTTCTCATCTGGTAAAAATGTTTTAAAAGTATAGGTGTCGGTCTTAAAAAGAGACAAACCGTTTCTAGTTCCTATCCATAAATTATTAGATTCCTCATCTAGCTCTAAAGCTGTAATATCGTCGTTATGCAGCTTTGTTTTATCAGCAGAAGAACTTAAATAAGATTTAAACTCATAGCCATCAAATCTATTTAAACCGGCAAAAGTTCCCAGCCATAAAAAACCGTGCTTATCTTGAACAATGTGACGAACAGCATTATGAGACAACCCATTATCGTCATTATAGTGTTCAAACTTAATATCTTGGGCAACCAGACATTTTACAAAAAATAATACGCTGATAAATATGCCTAGAAAATTTCGCATACGTTGTTTTGAGTAGTTGAGTTAAGTATTATATAAATGTACAAAAGCTTCGGGTAACGGTTTTTTAATAATCTTTAATGTCTATAGTTCTTTAATAGACCCTTCAATTATATCAATTACAAAATATTCGGAAGGCTCACCGTTCATTGCTTTTTCAAAAATGACCGCCCAATTACCAATAGCTTTGTTATGGGATGTTTTCAATTGATTACATACTATTTTATATTGCTGCAGCCTATGGTTACCAATATCTACTTTAGCCAATTCATCGGCACTTCGTAATCTGTAAAAATCATAAATCATATCAAAACCTGTCCAACCCTGAAAATCATCTGCTACTATATTATTAGTCTCCTCATCTAAATGACCCGAATATTCAAGTATCAATTCTTTCCCTGTTTTATTTACAAATTCGGTCAAAAATTCTCTTGACCAATCATCTGGTATAAACCTAAGCCTAACTAATTCTTTTAAATGCCACTGCGTAAAATCTCTATAATTTTCAGCGGTTAAAATGTCTTTATTCCAAATATCCGGAGTTTCATTTTCTAATAAATAAGCATATTCTTCTTCATACAAAGAAAACAGACTATTAAAATCTTTTGCCTTTTCTATAACCACTGTCTCTACCTCAAACCTTGTTTTTGAACGAATCGACAAAACTTTATAACCCGGTGCATAGGCAGCAAGTGAAGGCGTTTGTATGTTGAACAATGTATTACCCTTTGCACTTTCATAAACACCGGTATCATTAATATGCATATGACCACCAAAATGAATTTGAATACCTGCATCTGCAAACGTTTCGGCTACTTCCACATTTGGCACACGATGTAACTGCATTTTCTTTTCACCAAAAAAATGTTTCATTTCTGTTGCAGCACCATCATTAAAATCTACCATAGGATAATGGCTAAAAGCGATCAAAACCTTGTTCATTTTATTGGCTTTCTCAGCTACTTTCTTTACCCAATCTATTAAATGGCGTTTTTGTAAAATCACATTATTATAACCTATACTGGCACTTTCAAAATCATCGCCACTTTCTGAGGATGATATCATTTTTTCTTTAGGAAGATATACATTGGCGTCTATAGCCAAAAGCCAAATACCCGCTGTTGGTTCTACTAAATAACTAGCATCTGGGTGTTTGTTATAATCATCAATGGCATAAGTTCTATTACCTAATACAGCTGCTTTTTCAGCTTTCCCAAAAGTGTATTCATTGTAAGTGTATTTAGAGAAAGGAGTCTCCCAATACAAATATTCTTTCTGAGGGTAAAACCCAAATGCAGACATTTCATTTAAGATATCCTTATAGCCCCATTTTTTTATTTTTTCTGTTATAACGGGAGTAAGCTCACCCTCTGGTATATTATTTACCTTTTCTCTACGGCTGGTAATAATCTGCTCTTTGCCACCAACCCCTAAAAAGTCTGTTTTACCAGCATCTTGTTCAAAAGGTTTTACGGGATCGTGATTTCCGGTTGTCGCAAAAAACAAAAGTCCGTATTTCTTGGAATATTGATTTAGAATCTTGCGCAATCCTTTAACGTGTACAGGTTGACCATCATCACTAAAATCTCCCGGAAGCGCAACATATTTTATCCCCCTAGCTACAATATCCTCTAAGGCTTCAATAAATGCAAAGTAATTTTCATTGAAGATACGGGTAGACTTTAACTGGGCATTCATAGTACGTATGTTTACAAAATCGCCCGTTTCTGGGTTTTTAATCCCTTTGTAATTGGCATCTTCGAAATCGGCATAGATATCTTGAAAATGTGCATCTGCAATGAATGCAATTTTTACTTCTTCAAATTCCGTCTCCTGTTCATTACTACAAGAGAGACTTATAAATAACACCAAAAAAAAGCATATAACTCTTGGTAGTTTTATAACCGACCTGCTTATTTTATCATTGTTTCCTTCGGAAACGCGTAGCTCTTTTTCCATCCTCCTAAATCTATCAACACCTGATCTATCATTACTCCAGGGTCTACCATCCATATTTTCAATGTATGTTCACCTGCCTTGTTTACAATTTGTTTTGCAGCATGTACCGCGGCATTATTAAGAACGTTCTGCTTCCACTCGTTACTACGCCCAATTGTTTCAAAATCTATTAAAACAGGTGTAGCATCATCAATAGCCACTGCACAACGCACACCAATACCATTGTGGGCAGCATGTGTGGGCACAACTTGTAGGTTAACATCAACTTCTCCAAAATTAAAAGTATAAAAATCATACTCTAAAACCGGACTATCATTTATTATTTCGTTTATAGCTACCAATGGTTTTGCTCTTCTCGGCAATGCTGTAATTACTTTATTGGTATAACCTAAACCATCAAAAATTTGCCAGTTTGTTTCTTTACCATCCAGTTTTCTAGAAAAGTTTTCCGCATTAATAGAAACATAGCCCTTGTCTTCTACAAAACCTTTATAATTTTCTAATGTCTTAAATTTAGGATTATATGCAGATACGCCAACACTCATGGTTTTTCCATTGGATATAAAATCTATAGCGCTGTTTACTTTAAAGCTTGGCGGAATCAACTGAAAATCGTGCCCCAGTGGAGCTTCTTTTTTGTTTTCCCCTTTTGGAACTTTACTCCAATCTATACTTACCCAAATTCTTTTTTCTAGGTTGTTTTCGTCAAAACTACCTTTACTTTCAGACAACTTAATCCAATCTACCTTTGGTCTTGCTTCCCAATTAACCGTGCCTTTACCCTTTGCAAAGACATCTATAAAATAGCTGCTATTGGTATAGCTATTGAACACGGGTAATACATCAGCGTAGCTATTGATAATAGTATTATTCAATTCCATTTGATAACCTTCTAAAGCCAAACCAATACTAGCAACCTCATTATTAACAATACTTGAAGTTGAAGGTTGTGAAAAAACTGGAAGAAAACGCGGAGCCATGGTCATTATATGATTCCATTTTCCATTTTTAAGCTGTGTGTTATAATATGTCGTTTCTTTCTCAATTCGCTTATAGGCATTGGCGGACAATGCCCCAAAAGCATTAGCACTTTGCCTACCCTGTTTAGCTGAAAATTTATTTTTAAAACTATACAGCCATTTCTGATTTAGTTTTGAGGCTCCTATTACAGGGTAATACACCAACTGATAAAATGCATCTTTCCTATAACTTGGTATTTGTTCATATAGTTTTTCAGTATCATCAACCAATGTTTGATAATTTTCTAAACGCCGGGTAACCTCATCACCATAATGGTATTGTGTCAACGTTGTCTCCCCTTCTTTTGTTACCGGCTCCACTTGGCTCCAAGCCATAAATTCAGGTCTTCGTATATATGCAAGGCGATTGTTCTCAAATAAAACATCGGTGATTTTTGATGCCGTTTCATTACCAAATTCACGGGTTGCCCATTCTTGGGTATGGTCTTTAACCGTTGAACTTTGTTTAAAATCGTCCATATTCCAGGCCATATCTAAAAACAGTTCTATATTATACTCATGTGGTTTAATATCTCCACAATTCAAGATCCAGATATCTCGAGATTTAAACTCGTATGCTTTAGACATTTCTTCCCACATTAAAACCGGATTTGTAGAATTCAACCATAAATAGTCATGCGGTCTACCCCAATAAGATGTATGGTAGTACACACCGGCACCGCCAGACCTTTCCTGCTCTTTTGGGTTGCTCAATTGGCGTATATACCCATAATTATCATCGGTCCAAACCAAAGTAATATCTTCAGGTAATTTTAATCCGCTTTGGTAGTAATTCAATACTTCTTTATAAGGTACAAATGCCTGTGGAATAGTCGTTGGGTCTTTCTTGGTTTCCTTTTTTAAAATAGCTCGTTGATCGGTAATTACACGCTCTAATAAATTCACTTGCGCATCGGTATCATCTTCACCAACAATCATGGGCGAATCATGCTCACCACGCATTCCAGTAGTGTAAATGCCTTCTAGTTTTGCAGTTTCCTTTACCCTCTTCGTAAACAGACTTTTTATAGTTTCTGAATTGGTATCATACCTATACTCCCCCATTTCGTCATGTTTCCATTCGGTATTTATGTTACTCAACATAGGCTCTGCATGCGATGTGCCAATAACAATAGCATAATCATCTGCCACGAACTTATTCTCTGGGTAAGAGTAAAAAGGTTTGGTACTTGAGTGCATTGCAGGCCAAATTGTATTTGCCCTTAATCGTAACAGTAGTTCAAAAACCTTGGCATAGGTTTTAGGTCCAATATCCCCCGTTTCAGGTTCATAATTTAAAGCTGCCCAACGTTGCAGCCCCCAATCTTCATCATTTAAAAAAACACCCCTATATTTTACCGAAGGAGATTTAGAAACTATTTTATCAAGGGTAATAGAAATTGCCTGTTTTTTGGCGGGCGTAACATCTGCCCACCACTCCCACGGTGAAACTCCAATTTTCCTAGACAATTCTAACACTCCGTAAGCTGTTCCTCTACGATCGCTACCAACTACGACCAAAGCTTTATCAATGCCTGCCATTGGATTTTTTACAATCTGAATTTGAAAGCGTTCCCAACCATTTTTAATTTCCGCTACGCTGATCTTACCATTGGCAATCAAAGCATCAATCCATTTACTATTACCAATAGTACCTACAATAATGGTATTATTTTGATTATTCTTTTTAAAAGAAACCACCGGTTTTTTGCCAGATATTTTTTCAATATCATCTGCAAGTAGTTCTGTTGCTATACCAACTACTTTTGCATCTGCCTTATCAATTAAAATACCGGTAGTAACATTTTCAGCCACCATAGTAAAGTCTGTAGCCGTTTGATCTTGTGCAGATGTTATTATTACTTGAAAGCATACAAGTAATAGCAATACATTATTAAATTTTTTATTTATTCTTAATTCTCTCATAAGTTCCATCTTCAAAAATCACTTTATAATCAGACTTAAATAACGTAGAAGGCAAATAATAATCTGTGGAGATTACCTGTGCGCCAGATGATTTAGCTTTTTCAAATTTTTCATAGCTATTTGTTCGTGCCTCTTTAGTACCGGCATCGGCTCTGGTACGTACCATATACCCTTTGGAAACCAGTTCTTTTATATATTCAAAATCTTTAATTGGGTTGTTCACAATTCTAAAACCAGCTTCCGGATTACCTTCTTTGCTGTTCACAAAAAGGACCCTACCCTTAAGCGATTCATGACCTTGTAGATAATTTTGAATACGTTCTTCTTTTTCATCCAATACAAATAAGTATTTTCCCTGTAAGCTTTTTATGCTAGGCCAACCTTTATTTAAAACAGCTTTTTCAAGAGATTCAAAATCGCCCCTAATATCATCTGGAGTTATTAATTGGCTTGCAGGCAGCACACTTTTTATTTCATCATCAAGCGCATTTAAGGCGCTTTTATCAAATGCCAAAGGTGCTCTGGTTTGCGGTACTTTCTGATCTTTGGTATTGATTAGAATTATGATAGGTGAATGTTCTGGATTATTTATAGACCATTTCTTTAGAGCTTTCAATCCGTCACTGAACGATAGATGATGACTTCGAAAGTCAATATCCTGGACATGAAACATTTTTAAGCCAGGCTGTTTCAACTTTTCTTCCATATCAAAAGCTAAAGGTTCTTGACCAAGGGATTTTACTATATCTAATCCTTTAGGGTTAGAAAAATGACCTCCTTTTGGATCATAAAAAACATCCAATTCTATATTTCGTAAACCTAGATCTAATTGTTCTTCTAAAGAAATATGGGTGTATTGCAAGCTTTCCATTTTCTTTGGTTCAAGAGTATGCAAATAATCATACAATTGTTGTTCAATCCCTATTTTGTATGAATTATGACTACCGATTACTTGCAAACTATTTAATGGAGTTTGCCCGCTTTTACAGCTAATGAATACAAAAAACACAATCACTAGCAACCAATTATAAGAATATTTCATTATTTACAAATTTTAATCCTCATATGATGAATCTGGTATCATATTCAATATTAAAACTCCACCCTTGACAACATCTTCATGCTTAATACTATTGACTTCTAATACCTCACCATTAAATATACTCTCAGATACAAATACATTTTCATCGTTATTGTTATCAGCTTTAATGGTAAAATTTTTCCCTGGGTAATATTTAGGATTCAATTTAATATTGACCTCATCGAAAATTGGGCTTCCAATCTGGTACTCAGGATTAGCTTCTGTACCACCATTCATTTGAAAAAGACCCATCTTCAAGAGTACCGCCAAACTACCCATTAATCCTTGATCTTCATCGCCATTATACCCTGTAGATGGTGACAGACCACCAAACACGGAAGTAGCCACTCTTCTTGACCAATATTGTGTTAAATCAGGCCTACCCAATTCATTAAAAATAAATGTGGTTTGGATAGAAGGCTGATTCCCAAAATTGATTGGAATTCTACTATACTCAGGATGAAGCTCTGCAGAATGCGATGTACCAGCGGTAAAATTCAATTTTGCTGCCGTTGTAAATTGCTCGTTTAATTTTTTTATGGCAGCATCCTTACCTCCCATTAAGCTTGCCAATCCTTTAATATCATGAGGGACAAACCATGTAGATTGTGCTCCATTAGATTCTATAAAACCATTTTCTGCTTGGTACGGATCATAATCAACTTTCCATTTACCTTCAACATCTTTGGGGCGCATCCATCCTATTTCCGCATCATAAACATTCTTATAGTTCGCTGATCTTTTTAAGAAATAATCATAATCTTCACTATGACCCAACTTCTTAGCTAATTGTGCCAAAGTCCAATCTTGGTAAGCGTACTCCATTGTTAAACTTGCACCATCTTGGTGGCTACCAAATTTACCTTCAGGAATGGGGTAAGGCACATAACCATCATTCATATAATATTGTAAACCTCCGCCAATATCAGTAGTATGCTCGTAACCAGCTTTGCCCATTATACCAATAGCTTCATGATTTTTCTTTAAAGCTTGATAAACCATTTCTAACTCGTCTACAAATATTCCTTTTTGAATTGCCGATACCAGAAAAGGAGTAGAAGTTGCGCCCGTCATCACGTAGGTATAATTACCCCCAGAAGGACCTCTTGGCACCAAACCACCATCTTTGTAGTACTGCATTAAAGAATTAGAAAACTCATACATAATTTCAGGATACGCCAAGCCCCACAGCGTATTCAATGTCCATTGAGCTCCCCAGAAAGAATCTGAATTATAATGGTTGAATTTAGGGTTGCCTTTCTCATCTAACGGTAATTGTCCTATTCTAAAAGTTTTCCCGGTATTATCTGGATAAGCACCATTTACGTCATTAATAATTCTACGACCTTGTAGTGCATGCCATAAATCTGTATAGAATCTTCTTTGATCTTGGTCAGAACCGCCTTTGACATCTATTTTACCCAATAAACTATTCCATTCTTGTTTTGCTGTACTTCTAACATTATTAAATTTCCAGTTAGGTAATTCTGTTGTTATATTAAGTTCTGCATTGGCAACAGAAGTATAAGAAATACCCACTTTCATTAACACATTGCTATTATTTTCGCCTAATACAACAAGATAATTTCCAGTAACGTCATCTTTATTTACAGAAGCTATTTTAGTATTCAGCTGTACCTTGAAATAAACGGTCATAGGCTTTGGACGTCTATGCGTTGGTTCCATTGTTACCTTTCCAGAAAGCTCATTTTCCGAATTCTGTTCTAAAAACCCATCTACATTTTTACTTGGCCCCAATAGGGTATTTAAATTAAAAAGCACTGCTTTTTCCTCTCCATTCTCTGGATAGGTATACTGGTGAAAACCAACTCTTTTGGTGCTCGATAGTTGAGCTTCTATTTGATAACGTTCTAATTCCACTTTATGGTAACCTGGTATAACCACTTCATTATCATGGCTAAACTTGGAATAAAAGTCGTTAAAAACACCTTCTTTGGTTTGATCGTTGGTTGTAACCGGCATAACTGAAATACCTGACCTCTGCCATGCATGAATATGGCTGAAACCTTTAATAGTATCTGTTTTATAACGATAACCGCTACCCCAAGCACCACCAATTTGGGTATCTGGACTAAGGTTCACCATACCAAAAGGCCTACTTGCAGATGAGAAGTAGAACCATCTTGAGTTTTCAGTATCTAAAAGCGGGTACACTTTGGCAGTATAATCAATCTCTTGAGAATCTATTACCTTGTTATTATCTGGCTGTTTTTTACACGAACCAAAAAACAAGATTGAAATACCCAATAGGACAACGCTGTATTTTAATGTGTTAGCTAATGTCATTAATTTGAATTTAAAGTGTCATATTATTTAGATTAGCCTCTATTGCATTAAGCATTTCATAAGTTGGAAAACCATTGTTCTGCCTTCTATTGCCTATGGCATACCAATTTTTCCATTTATCATCAATATCTCCAGAACTTCTATGCTCAAATATGATATCAAGTTCTTTTTTCGCCTTTGGCAACATAGCTTTTGCCTGGTTCAAATACTTTTGATTCTTGGTAGTTTCATACTCTTTTTTCAACAGTACCATGTTATGCAACACTGTTTCAAAAGCAATTAAGTCTGAATATAATTGGGCAGGTAACAGAATATAAGAGTGATAAAAATTATCGTTTCTCTTCAATAGTTCATATCCTAATTCTGCTTCTGAAAGTGATTTTTCTAAAAATCCCTTTACTCGTCTTACATTCTCTACATCGCCTATTACGCGCTCGTAATCAAAAGGAACCGGTGATTTTCCCGGTCTAACAATTGGTGTATTAGACAGGTAAGAAACTGCTTCTCTAATTTCCCATAAATGTTCAACATATCCTTTTCTACCTTCTTGAGCCTCACTTAAAAGCTTCATAGATTTTACGGCATGTTCTGCTGCTTCTTTAGTAAAATAACGTTCTGTCCATTCCTTATAAAAGAGGTCTGCATTGAAAGTTTCTGGATTGTTACACACCTCACTGTAGGCTTCTAGGTTTAATAGAAACGGTCTAAAATTCTGTCCGTTGACCAAACAGTACTTATCTGCATTGTAGGAATTGAACATCTCTTTCATTACGGACTCCACTTTCTCTGGATAAGGATTATGAACGGTATGGTTCAACCAATAACCTGCATGCATATACGTACCAAACTCATAATCATCTGTGGTGTTTGGCAGGTGCTCAAATTCACCAAAACCGTGATCGGACCAAAGTACGGTCCAATCTTTTGGAGGTCTAAAACCTTCATTCCACATTTCCATACCATCAGAATAACAAACCAATACTTTTTGCGCATTGGGTTTATATTCATCTACCAGTACACCAAAAGCGGCATAAACCTCATTGAACACATCTATTTTGCTTTCACCACAAGTACTTTCATATTCCCAGTCCCACACCTGGTGGCGAGGTCTTAAAATAAAAATATCTGTTTTTGCTAATGGTGTATGTTCAAAATAGTAGCGCCATGCTTTTAGCCAATCTTCTTTATGTAGTTTCCAGCAATCTGCTTTTTCAGCATCCATGGGATGTATTTGATAACCAAGAGCAAAATCCACGGCTATTTTCATACCCTTTGTATGCGCATAGTCTATCATTTTCTCCACATAGTTAACATCTATTTGATAATCTGGTTTTAGCTTTTTGTACTCTGGTCTAATATAAAACTCAGGTCTGCCAAGCATATCAAAAAGCTGAATAGAAGTATATCTTAAGCGTACCAATGAATTAATCATTTCAGTATAACTTTCCCAATCGTACTTTAAAAGTTCACCTCTATAATTAGCAAGCTCATCTACATCATTTTCAAAATATGTAAGTTCTGGTACTTTTGGAGGTTCTATGGTCTTGGGTTCAAAATTTAATAGGTCATTGATTGTTTTCTTCTGTGGTAATTTTCCTGTCCAATACTCTAAAGGATCCACACCCAATATTTCTTTTGAATAATCATATACCGCATGTTGAAGTCCTTTCATGTCAGCACCAGTAATTACTATGGCATTAGAGCCATTAAAAGTATTTTTAGACCATGAACCGCTGCCTGGAGATTGATTTTCAGCTGTTAAGTCTAAATCATTATTAGACAACATATCTGCAATTACAGGATTAGAATTTGCTGTTCCCACTATAAAAATCAAAGCGTTTTTGGGGGTAGTATCTTCATTATTTATTATCTGAACATCTTCGTTCAAAACTTTTTGCAAATCGTTTTTCAAGTCATTGATAGTAGATATTTCTACATCTGTAGCATGTATACCTTGAACTAAACAAATAGACGATAGCTGTTCTGAGTCATTATTACAAGACATGCTGAAAGTAAGCAATAAGAGAAATGGTATTATTATATTTTTTATAATCATTTGTTCAGGTCTTTCTATTACTAGAAGTTTTCGACAATTTATTAATTAAAATAAGTAGACCATTAAAGCCTACAGATTAAAATATGATGATAAGAACAGTCTTCGAAATTAGAGTATGATAGTTTAGACTTATAGATTAATTCTATAAAATCTGGATAGTGAACGACACCATTTTATAGCTCAGCAAGATAAACCTTTAAATGAAATCCAAATCAATTATTGAGCCGAGTTTACTTCAGATAAATCAAACGAACTACATTTCAATATGTTTTCACTAATAGCACTTGATGTTGAATACAGGCAGGGTTTTTCACCTACCCATATCAACTTCAATTAAAACTAACTACTTAAATATTTAAAGCTTATTACACTATTTAGTAACCAGGGTTTTGAACTAAAGAACCATCTGATAATTGTAATTCATTAGCCGGTATAGGTCTTAATAAATGAATACTACTATCGAAAGCACCGTGGTCTATTACTTGAGGGTTATATAAATTTATACGTTCTTCTAACTTACCTGTTCTTTTAAGTACCGCCCATCTATTTTCTTCACCTGCAAGCTCAATAGCTCTTTCGTTCAAGATATCATCAATGGTAATAGAAGTATATTCATTTGCCACACCCGTAGCTCTTTCTCTTACAATATTGATATGTGATAAAGCTGATGCTGTATTACTGGCACCTAAATAAGCTTCTGCAGCAAGTAAATGTGTACCAGCTACCCTAAATACAAATGTATCTCTAGCACCATCTGTATCTTCATTAAAATCTTGGTCATCAAATTTTTTGAAGATTGGAAAATTAGTACGCTCAATGTTCAAAGAATATAGATAGTTAACTCCTGGCACATCATCCGGCAAACCAAAAAGGTATTGATCTGGTTGATATACCCAATAACGATCTAAACGCTCTGCAAGCTCATCTGCATCTAATGTATTTTTTGGATAGTATACAATAGTATCACCGGCAACAATATTATCAGGACCATCTGGCTCATCACTATCAGCAATAATTGCGCGGTGAATAGTTGCATCTTCTCTTGTATCGTTATCCGCAAACAAAGAATAAAAGAAAGGTGTAGGCATTGCTTCAAAACCACTTACCCCATAAGGTGTCGTTGTTCTATTTACACCTGGGTAATTAAAAACCTGGTTCATAAATAATGAATGCTTGTTATTGCTCTTATCTGCAGTAAGCCCACTGTTACCATATTGTATGGCAAACAAAACCTCATCATTTTCCTGGTTATCATAATCGAACACCTCTGCATATGACTGGCTACGTATATCGTAACTACCAATTGCCTGTTCTGCAAGTGCAGCGGCAGTAGTAAAATCTGCAGAACTACCTGCAGCGGTATATGCTCTTGTTAAATAAACTTGTGCCAATAAATGCCGTGCAGCTCTTTTAGAAAATCTTCCAGTACCGGGATCATCCAATAAAATAGGTATTGCAGCTTCTAGATCTGTAATGATCTGTGCGTAAGTTTCTGCTTCGGTAGATCTTGCATAATCTGTACGTATGGTCTGTACTTCTTCTAACTCAATGACAACGCCGCCATATTGTTGAACCAAATTAAAGTAAGCCAAAGCTCTCAATGCCTGTGCCTGGGCAATACCATAATCTCTTTGATCTAAATTGGCATCACTCCAACTAATTTGTTCGGTATACCTACTAATTGCAGTATTCGCCTTACTTATAACTTTGTAATTATTTGACCATACCGATAAACCTTCTCCCGAGTTAAGGTTAAAATAATCGTTTGTTGGGCTAAAGGAAAATGCCTCACTTTGACTTGCAAAAATATCAGTACCAAAAAATTGATACGTATAATCACGATATACATCACGCAAACTACTGTATACCCCAACAACTAATTGATCTGCATTATTTTGGTCTATAAAATTCTCTGATGTAATGTCAGAAAAAATATCTTCTTCTAAATAATCGTTACAGGCATACGACAGCGATAGGGTAAGCGCCACTGCTACAACCTTTATGTTTTTATATAGTTTCATCTTTAATTTTTTTTAGTATTAGTATGCTAATTTTAACCCGAACAAAACTGTTTTAACCGAATACCCCATGTTGTAGGAATTCTGTAATCCTGTTTCTGGATCTGGACCTGCAAAATCTGTAAATGTGAACGGATTTTGAACATCTAACGAAAGACGTAGATTAGACATCTTGAATTTGTCCAAAAGCTCTTGAGGGAAAGAATACGCTAACCCTATATTACCAATTCTCACATAAGACATATCTTCATAAAACCAAGGGTAAGCAGATTCGCCATACTCTGGAGATGGGTATTTTGCATCTGGATTATTAGGTGTCCAATAATCTTGCTTTAAGCTATTGAATACTGCTGCATCACCATTAAAAGTGGCAAAATTTTGATGAAATTCAGAGTGTCCAAAAACACCTTGTCTTGTGTTTACCTGAACATTCATTTCAAAATTCTTGTAATTAAAAGTGTTGGTCATACCCGCAATCCAATCTGGAGATTGTGAGCCAAGTACTCTTTTATCATCTTGGTTAATTACACCATCGTCGTTTTGATCAACATACTTATACTGCCCAGGTAAAAGACCAAAAGATTCAGCTTCAGCCGCTTCGTCTATTTGCCAAATACCATCTACCTCATAATCAAAAGTAGCATCAATTGGAGCACCCACTTGTAATACACCGTTCAATCTAGAATCAGTACCCACTAAAATTTGATCAAGACCATCAAAAAGTTCTATAATCTCGTTATCGTTCTTTGTGAAGTTGAAATTGGTACGCCATGAAAAATCATCTGTACGTACATTTACCGTATTCAAGGTGATTTCCACACCTTTATTTCTAACAGATCCAAAATTACCTACCGTTCCAGAATCACCAAAACCGGTTACAAAAGATAATTGACGGGCAAGAATACTGCCTTCCGTTTTCTTATTGTAATATTCAAAACCAAAATTAATTCTGTTATTAAAGACTGAAAGATCAAGACCAAAGTTATATTCCTTTGAAACTTCCCATGTCAAATCTGCATTTGAAAGACCTGCAACAGATTTACCAATGCTAAATTCATCTCCAAATAAATAACTCTCTTGAGATAAGAATGCCAATGAGCTGTATGGGTTTACCGTTTTATCATTACCGGACTCACCATAACTTAATCTTAATTTAAGATTACTTAACCAATCTACATCTTTTAAAAAGGTTTCTTCACTTGCTTTCCATGCAAAAGCTGCTGATGGAAAAAATGCCCATTTATTACCTTCAGATAATTTTGACGATCCGTCATACCTACCGGTGAATGTGAATAGATATCTATCTTGTATATTATAATTTAAACGACCGGCAAAAGAAGCCAATGTTTCTTTTTCATAGAAACTGCCATAATCATTTGGCACATCTGACCCTGCTTGTGTATTAAAGAACAAATAAGCATCGGTATCAAAATCCCTAACCTGAATATTACTACCCTCAGGGTTTGAGTAATATAAAGAATTAATAAAGGTTGTTTTAAGGTTGTGCCCTTCTGCAATATCAAAATTAAAATCTACAATATTATCCCAAGTATAAGAGGTGTCAAAACCAGATTCATAGTAAGAACGTATTCTTGATGGATCGTTTCTAGAAGATTTTGTCAACAAACCACGGTACTCACCAAAACGATCAGAACTAATATTTGGAGAAAATTGTGTTTTAAAATTGATCCAATCATTAGGCTTATAGTTAAAGAAAACATTTGCAATAACATCTAAAGACCTATTATTAACTCTCCAAGCTCCTTCTGCATCATAAACTGGGTTTACAAACCTTAAATCTTGATCATCCGGAAAAAGTATTGGCTCCCCATTTGCATCATACGGATTTACCGTTGGTGCCAAACGCAAAGTACTTCTAAATAATTCTCTACTACCCTGCTCTCTTTCTGATAACGCCAAATAGGTTTTAATACCTACGGTAACTTTATCAGATACTTTTTTGGATAACGAAGCGCTAATATTATACCTTTCAAATTCTTCAATGCCCATTACCCCTTCATCATGCAAATAACCTATAGAACCGTTATACACTAAACCGTTACTACCTCCTGACATACCTACGGTATGGCTGGTCTGCAATCCAGATTTTCTAAAAAGGTCCATCCAATCTGTATATCTACCGTTGGCAACATTAGATGCCTCTTCGTTAGATGATTGAATTTCTGTAGATCTATCTACCGCAATATTATTATAAGATGCAACAGTTCTATCTGTTCCTAGCCACTCACGTGCTCTTAGAACGTCATCAACAAACGCAACATATTCAGAACCTGAGTACAGTTCTGGTACATTGGTTGCAGAACGTAGACCAAAAGAAGAATCATAGGTAAAAACAGTTTTACCTTCAATACCACTTTTCGTAGTAATGATTACAACCCCGTTCGCCCCTCTAGAACCATATATAGCAGTAGCAGAGGCATCTTTCAAAATATCCATCTGCTCAATATCAGCAGGGTTGAGAACACTTATATCGTCAAAAAATATACCGTCTACTACAAATAAAGGTTTAGAAGGGTCATCAGCTAAGTTATCACTTACACCATCACGCTCATTACCTTGGTTTGCCGTAATTACCGTATTACCACGAATCTTAATAGACAATGGTGCACCTGGTTTAGAGTTTAATGTTCTAACGTCTACACCCGCAATACGACCTTGAATTGCCTGACCTAAATCTGTTTTTCTTTGTTCGGTAAGCGTTTTACTATCGACCGAGGCAACTGCACCTGTTAAATCACTTTTCTTTACAGATCCATAACCAATAACTACAACTTCATCTAGTTGCGCCGTATCTTCTGTCATGGTAACCGATAAATTAGCTTGCCCAGAATAAGTTACCTCTACAGGCTTATAACCTAAATATGAGATACTAAGTACATTTCCGCTCTCTACTGAAATACTAAAATTTCCATCAAAATCTGTTACGGTACCGTTTGATGTTCCTTTTACTACAATAGATGCTCCTGGAATTGGCATACCCTGGTCATCTGCCACCGTACCCGTAACGCTACTCTGCGCCAATAGTACCGATGACATGCCCAATAAAAGGAATACCATTAATAGTTTAAGTTTTTTCATTTTTTTTATTGTTAAGTTAATTGACTACTAATGTATTGTTAAGACCATGTTAACGAATGGACATATTCTTCGAAAACATGGACAATGGTCAAAATTTGATTTATTTTTAAATTCATAATTACACAAAAATTGAATTAAAATTTTACATAATTCACATATTCACAAGAGCAAAAATTACATATTTTCATCTAATGAAGAATATTACACTTTAACATTTAGAGCAAAAAATCCATGCTTTTTATTAAAATGTCCATTCATAAAAACGATAACCTAAGTACTTTGTTAAACCATTCTAAACCAATATATCAATAATGAAAAATTTCTTATCAAACTCTAAACTATTGACTGTAATAGCTGTCCTATTATTTATAGGTTGTGCCGAAAACACAAAAGATGAAACCCCATGGGTAGACCTTTTTGACGGTGAAACTTTAAACGGTTGGCATAAATTAGGCGGCAATGCAACATATGCGGTAAATGACGGTACTATTGTAGGGACCACTACCCATGGAACACCAAATACGTTTTTAACTACAGATAAAATGTACGGTGATTTTATTTTAGAGCTAGACTATAAAGTAGATTCTACTATGAACTCGGGCATACAGATTAGAAGTAACAGTAAACCAACTTATAGAGACGGTAGAGTTCATGGTTACCAAGTTGAGATAGACCCATCTGACAGAGCATGGAGCGGTGGTATTTATGATGAATCTAGACGAGGTTGGTTAAACCCGCTAACAGACAATACAATTGCGCAAAAAGCTTTTAAACAAAATGAATGGAACCATTACCGTATTGAAGCTATTGGCGATACCATTAAAACATGGGTAAACGATGTACCTGCGGCATACTTAATAGATGATAAAACTGCAAAAGGGTTTATCTGCTTACAAGTTCATAGTATACATGACGACCAAAAAGCTGGAACGGACATTATATGGAAAAATGTAAAAATAATTACGGACAGTGTTTCTAAATATGCTACAGAATCTCCATTGACCCCAATCATCACCAAAAACAAATTAACTATAGATGAGAAAAAAGATGGATGGAAATTACTTTGGGACGGCAAAACCACTAATGGTTGGAAAGGTGCCAAACTAGATGAGTTTCCAGAAAAAGGTTGGAAAATAGAAGACGGCATACTAAGTGTACTTGCATCTGGTGGTGAAGAGTCTACTGCCGGTGGAGATATTGTTACAAAAGATCTGTACGGTGATTTTGAGTTAAAGGTCGATTTTAAGTTAACGCCAGCTGCCAACAGTGGTATAAAATACTACGTAGATACCGAAATTAATAAAGGTGCAGGTTCATCTATAGGATTAGAGTATCAAATACTTGATGATAACCTTCACCCAGATGCGAAACTAGGAAATCATGAAGGTAGTAGAACAGTAAGTTCCCTATATGACCTTATACAGGCAGATGTGAACAAACCTATTAAACCAATAGGCGAATGGAACACTGCATATATAATATCAAAAGACAACCATGTTGAGCATTGGTTAAACGGAACCAAGGTTTTAGAATACGAACGTAAGAGCGATGCCTATAGAAAGCTTGTAGCTGAAAGTAAATATGCCAAATGGCCAAGTTTTGGAGAACTGGAAAAGGGTCAAATTCTATTACAAGATCATGGTGACCTTGTTTCTTTCAAAAACATTAAAGTTCGTTCAATCAGCAACACTAAAGAATAAACATCATGAGTTCAAACAGAAGAGATTTTATAAAGAAAACTGCAATAGGCGCTGTTGGTGCTACACTAGTAGGATCAAGCGCTAATGCAATGACAGCAAAGAGTTATTCTAAAATAATTGGTGCCAATGACAGAATAAATGTTGCTATACAAGGTTTAGGTAGAAGGTATGGCGCTTATATACCAGCAATTGCACATAAGCAGAATAATATTGAGCTAAAATATTTGTGCGATGTAATGAAAAGTCAGCGAGATAAAGCTGCGTCTGAATTAGCTTCAAAAATCGACTATAAGCCAAAACTAGAAAATGATATTCGTAAAATTTTAAACGATAAAGACGTAGATGCCATATTTATGTCAACACCTGATCATTGGCATGCGCCAGGCGCTTGTATGGCCATGCAAGCCGGTAAACATGTATTCTTAGAAAAACCCTGCAGTCATAACCCTAAAGAAGGTGAATTGGTGGTAGCCTACCAAAAAAAGTATAATAAAGTGGTACAAATGGGTAACCAACAAAGGTCTGCACCAGAGTCTCAAGAAATTATCAAAGAAATTCATAACGGGATAATTGGTGATGCTTATAAGGCTACTGCTTTTTATGTGAGTGCAAGGGGCCCGGTTCCACATCAAACCAAAACAAACCCACCAGCAGGATTGGATTGGGATCTTTTTCAAGGTCCGGCACCAAGAAGAGCTTATACGGATAACACATGGGACTACAACTGGCACTGGTATGGTTGGGATTATGGAACAGCCGAAATGGGCAACAATGCAACACATGAATTAGATATTGCACGCTGGGCATTAGGTGTAACTTACCCTGAACATGTATCTGTGGATGCAGGTAAATATCATTACAAAGATGACGGTTGGGAAATGTACGACACTATGGAGGCAACCTTTAAATTCGCCGGAAATAAAACCATAAAATGGGACGGAAATAGTAGAAGTGGCTATCATAAATTTGGCAATAAATACGGAAGAGGAACCATAGTTTCCGGCTCTGAAGGTACGGCCTACATTGATCGTGGGGGCTATAAACTTTTTGATCAGAAAGGTAATTTGATAAAGGAAAACCTATCTTCAGGTAAAGAAGCAGGTACAGCACTTGGCGGCGGTGGAGATATGTCTACGTTACATACTGTCAACTTTTTTGATGCCATAAGAGGAAAAGCTGAATTAACATCGCCGATAGATGAAGGCGCTATCAGCCAGATGCTTACCCATTATGCCAATATAGCATCGAGAATAGATGATTCTTTTGAAATTGATGAAACTACAGGACGTATATTTAATAGAGAGGCCATGAAACTATGGTCAAGATCATACGAGCCGGGTTGGGAAATTAAAGATGTATAACTAGATATTTCCATAAAAATGATGTTTTTGAAACTATAGTAAATCATAACGTATAGCATTTCTATTTTCAAAAAAAACTACATATACATATTACTGAATACCATATACTTTACATACTAGTATCCAGTAATATATTAATAATTCTACATGCAATTAAATCTATGAAAAAGCATATCTATATATGGTTTATCACCCTTTCTATATTCTGTTGTAAAGCACAACATAGCAGTGATAAAATCGATTTAAGAATCACAAAAAATAGTCCTATCAAAATAACACAGGTATCTGAAAACAACTATTTGGTTGATTTCGGAAAAGCTTTTTTTGGCACGGTTGAATTGCGCAGTACTACACCTCAAAACGATTCACTGATTATACACCTAGGCGAAAAATTAAATTCAGAACATAGAATAGATCAAGAACCAGGTGCATCAATCAGATATCAAAAAATAGTATTACCTAAACTACAAGCAAACAATGTTACCAGTATAGACCTAATACCTAACAAAAAAAATACTTCAGGTGCCGCTATACTCTTACCGGATACTATTGGTACCGTTATGCCCTTTAGATACTGTGAAATAGAGAATTTACAAGTACCTATTGAAGATATTGAAATTGTACAGAAAGCGGTTCACAACAACTTTAATGATAGTGCTAGCTACTTTACTTCTTCTAATGAAGTATTAGATTCTATTTGGAAATTATGTAAGCACACTGTTAAAGCCACAAGTTTTACAGGCTACTATGTAGATGGTGACCGTGAAAGAATACCGTATGAAGCAGATGCCTATATAAATCAACTTAGCCATTATAGCGTAGATAGCCTTTATGACATGGGCAGAAGAACTAATGCTTATTTCATAAAAAACCCAAC
>NZ_JBDVOT010000196.1:0-1335 GCF_039968975.1 Maribacter sp.
AGGAGGTATCACCAACGAGTCTCCATCGTTACTAGTGAAATTAGAAGATGAAAACGGAATAAATACTGCTAGCGGAATAGGACATGATATTGTTGCAATTATTGATGGTGACGAAACAAATCCGTATACATTAAATGATTACTATGAAACCGAAGTAGATGATTATACCAAAGGTTTAGTAAATTATCCGTTTAGAGATTTAGAACCAGGCTTACACACATTAACTCTTAAAGCTTGGGATGTTTATAATAACTCGTCAACCCAAGAAATTCAATTTGTAGTATATGATGAAGATCAAAAATTAGTAATTGATAATGTATTAAATTATCCTAATCCATTTGTAAATTATACAGAATTTTGGTTTAATCACAATAGTTCAGACCCTTTAGACGTTTCAGTACAAGTATTCACCGTTTCTGGTAAGTTGGTAAGAACGTTAAACGGACAAACAAATACATCAGAATGCTGCGGAAAAGGAGCGTCAGCATTGTCTAGAGACATTGTTTGGGATGGTCGTGACGATTTTGGTGACAAAATAGGTAAAGGTGTTTATGTGTATAAGTTAACCGTACGTTCTAATACACTAAATAAACAAGTCGAAAAAATTGAGAAACTTGTAATACTATAATATTAATTTATATTTGTCAAATAAAAACCACTATATGAAGAAGTCAATTTTAGCTATAACATGCTTATTATTTTTTGTTAAATTAAATGCGCAGGATACTGTAGAGATAACACCAAATGCAAACGATTCTAGAGTAATTACTACAGGTATGCCTTTTGTTTTAATAGCGCCAGATGCTAGAGGTGCAGCAATGGGAGATATGGGTGTAGCTACATCAGTAGATGCAAATTCACAACAATGGAATCCATCTAAATATGCGTTTTCAACAGATAAACAAGGTTTTTCTCTTAACTATACTCCTTATTTAAGTAAGCTAGTTAATGATATTGCTATTTCTTATGTTTCTTATTATAATAGATTAAATGAAAGAAGTGCAGTTTCTGCAAGTTTAAAATATTTTAGTTATGGTGAAATTGAGTTTGTTCAAGATGAAAGCTCTACACCATTAATTCAAAAACCAAATGAGTTTGCATTAGATGTGGCTTACTCTTTAAAATTAAGCGAACAATTTGCTATGTCTGTTGCTATGCGCTTTTTAAATTCAGATTTAAAACTTGATGGTTTTGATCCAGACGCTAAAGCAGCAAGTACTTTTGGTGTAGATATTTCGGGATACTACCAAAGTGAAGAAGAAGCATACAATAGTTATAATGGTAGAACACGTTTAGGTTTTGCAATTCAAAATATTGGTCCAAAATTTAAATACT
>NZ_JBDVOT010000197.1:0-13603 GCF_039968975.1 Maribacter sp.
AACTTGAACTGTTCACCTTTTCACAGAAAGTTGGTCAAGGTCTTCCTTTATGGTTACCTAAAGGAGCCGCTTTAAGAGAAAGACTTGAAAACTTTCTAAAAAAAGCACAAAAGAAAGCTGGATATGAAATGGTTGTAACTCCACATATTGGACAAAAAGAACTATACGTTACTTCTGGACATTATGAAAAATATGGTGAAGACAGCTTTCAACCAATACATACGCCTAAAGAAGGTGAGGAATTTCTTTTAAAACCAATGAATTGCCCTCACCACTGTGAAATTTACAATACTAAGCCATATAGCTACAAAGAACTTCCAAAAAGATTTGCAGAATTTGGTACAGTATATAGATATGAACAAAGCGGAGAGCTTCACGGACTTACAAGAGTACGTGGATTTACTCAAGATGATGCCCATATATTCTGTACACCCGATCAATTAGACGAAGAGTTTAAAAATGTAATTGACCTTTCCTTATATGTATTAGGTTCATTAGGATTTGACAATTTCACAGCACAGGTATCCGTTCGTGATTTAGATACTCCAGAAAAGTACATTGGATCAGTTGAAAACTGGGAAAAAGCTGAGCAGGCAATCATTAATGCTGCTAAAGAGAAAGGCTTAGATTTTGTAGTTGAAGGAGGAGAAGCAGCTTTCTATGGTCCTAAATTAGATTTCATGGTAAAAGATGCCTTGGGAAGACAATGGCAATTAGGTACAATTCAAGTAGATTACAATCTACCAGAAAGATTCGATTTAAATTACAAAGGTAGTGACAATGAACTACATAGACCAGTAATGATACACCGTGCGCCTTTTGGTAGTTTAGAGCGTTTTATAGCATTATTACTAGAACATACAGGTGGTAATTTCCCGTTATGGTTAACACCTGAACAAGCTATTATTCTTCCTGTTAGCGAAAAACACGAAAAATATGCTGAAAAAGTTTTAAAATCCCTAGAAAATAACGAAATTCGCGCCCTTATCGATGGTAGAAACGAGACTATTGGCAAGAAAATACGTGAAGCAGAAATGAGTAAAGTTCCATTTATGTTAATCGTAGGGGACAATGATGAAGTTGCAAATACCATTTCTGTACGTAAACACGGTGGTGAAGATTTAGGAGCGATAGACGTAACTATGTTCACAGACTTGGTTAACACAGAAATAAATAGTACCTTAAAGACGTTTAAAGAATAAAAGTTTAATTAAAATTATTTAGTCATAGCAATACGTAAAAGATTTAGACCACAACCTAGAAGGGAAAATAAGAATCCCCATAATATCAATGAAAAGATAACAGCCCCAAAAGTTAGGTTGGTAGGTGACAATGTTGAAGTAGGTGTATATCCTTTTCCTCAGGCTCTTGAGAAAGCAGAAGAATTAGGTTTGGATTTGGTAGAGATATCTCCAAAGGCAGACCCTCCTGTTTGTAAAATAATGGAGTATAAAAAGTTTTTATACGAGCAGAAGAAAAGAGATAAGGCCATGAAAGCGAAAGCTTCTAAGGTCGTAGTTAAAGAAATAAGATTTGGTCCTAATACAGATGATCATGATTATGACTTTAAAAAGAAACACGCTGAAAAGTTCCTTAAAGAAGGAGCCAAACTAAAAGCGTACGTATTTTTTAAAGGTCGTTCAATCGTCTATAAAGATCAGGGAGAAATTTTATTATTGAAATTAGCTTCTGAATTAGAAGAACTAGGCAAGGTAGAACAAATGCCTAAACTAGAAGGAAAGCGTATGACAATGTTCATTGCTCCTAAGACTAAAGGAAAATAAAATAACATTTCGGTTTCGTAATAGGACCTAATGTAATTATAAAATACTAAACGCTGCTTACGTTTGTGAGCAGCGTTTAGCATGCAAAGTGAGATTAATATATAAACTAGGAGAAAATGCCTAAACAAAAAACAAAATCCAGTGCTAAGAAGCGTTTTAAGCTTACAGGTACAGGTAAAATTAAAAGAAAGCACGCTTTTAAGAGTCACATTTTGACTAAGAAATCTAAAAAGCGTAAGCTTAAGTTAACACATGATGGTTTAGTTCATCAAGCAGATGTTAACAGTATTAAAGAACAATTACGTTTAAAGTAAACTTAGTTCTTTAAAAGGTAAAATTATTAACCATGGAGTTAGGCCTTAAAAGTTCCTTTAAATTATAAGGGCGCCTACTACAAAAAATTAGAAAAAAATGCCAAGATCAGTAAATGCAGTAGCTTCAAGAGCCAGAAGAAAAAAGGTAATGAAGCAAGCCAAAGGTTACTTTGGAAGACGTAAAAACGTTTGGACAGTAGCCAAAAATGCGGTTGAAAAAGCAATGTTATATGCTTACAGAGACCGTAGAAATAAGAAAAGAACTTTTCGTTCATTATGGATTACCCGTATTAATGCAGGTGCCAGACAACACGGAATGTCCTACTCTCAATTTATGGGAAAAGTAAAAGCTAATAACATTGAACTTAACAGAAAAGTTCTTGCAGATTTAGCAATGAACCACCCAGATGCCTTTAAGGCAGTTGTAGATCAGGTAAAATAAATTAATAACAATCTCACTTTTTGAAAAATCCGATTCTTCCGAATCGGATTTTTTAGTTTTAGCTATTGCCTCTTTTGAACTCTTACCAATCTATAAGTTCACACCACTCCTATCACAACCTTCCATAAGTTTAAAGGAAACTATACATCTAATAAACCCACTAATTTCAGACTTTGTTAGTTTTTAATCATTATCGTTATCAAAAAAGTTAAAAGCCATTTCTGGTGTCAAAAAATGATTGGTAATTAGAATTTGTATTTTATTTAAAATAGCTTCTTCTGTAGTCATGGTTTATTCCTTTTTAACCAATTTAATTCAATTTCCCCACAACGTCAAAACAATGTTTCTACCCGATGCATAATTTCTATGTTCACACAAATAGATTCCCTGCCAAATACCCATATTTAACCTACCATTAGTCACTGGCACTTGAACTGAAACACCCATTAATGAAGCTTTAATATGTGCAGGCATATCAT
This sequence comes from Maribacter sp., assembly GCF_039968975.1. Classification (GTDB taxonomy): domain Bacteria; phylum Bacteroidota; class Bacteroidia; order Flavobacteriales; family Flavobacteriaceae; genus Maribacter. The sequence goes on from NZ_JBDVOT010000197.1 coordinate 3,020, forward strand.
CTGAACCTTCATAATCATGTTTGTAATACGGTGCATTTTCTGGTACCATAACATTTATATGTGACTCAAAATCTTCTCTCACTGTAGGGTCCGCATTCTCATTGATAGTTAAACTGGCAGATGTATGCTTTATAAAAACTTGCAAGAAACCAGTATCTATATCTGCTATCTCAGGTATACTAGAAGTAACATTATTGGTTATAATATGAAATCCTCTTTTAAACGCTGGCAATTGAAACTCTTTTTGAAATAACTTCATGATATATATATTATTAAATAAAGGTAAAACTTTGAAAACAAGCCACCTTATTAAACAACATTCAAATATCTTTACCACTAAATAAAAAGCATATGGATTTATCAAAGATTAAAATGGTTGTGACCGATATGGACGGCACACTTTTAAACTCTAACCATCAAGTTAGCGACCAATTCTTTGACATATTTAAAGATTTAAAATCTCAAGGCATCATCTTTGTTGCCGCAAGTGGAAGACAGTACAATAGCATTATAGACAAGCTAGATACCATTAAAGACGATATTATAGTTATTGCCGAGAATGGTGGATTTGCTATGAAGCAACAAACTGAAATTTTAGCTACGCCTCTAGAACAACAGCATGTTCAAGATATTTTAAAAACGCTTGATAATATTGCTAACATACATCCTGTAATTTGCACAAAGCACAAAGCTTACCTAACAAATAAATCTAATGCTTTTGCCAACAAATTAGCTGAATACTACACCGAATATGAAATTATAGAAAGCTTATCTGATTTTAGTTCTGAGGTTATTAAAATCGCTATTTATCATTTTGAAAGTTCAGAAGAACATATATATCCATATGTAAAACAATTTGAAACGCATTTAAAAGTAAAAGTATCTGGTGAAAATTGGCTAGACATTTCAAACATGAATGCAAACAAAGGTTATGCTTTGGATAAACTAATGCAAAGCTATAATCTAAAATCAGATGAAGTAATGGTTTTTGGAGATTTTAATAATGATCTTGAAATGTTGGCACTTTCTGATTTTGGATTTGCTATGAAAAACGCTCACCCAAATGTGAAAGAGGTTGCTAAATACAGCACTTTAAGTAATGATGAAAACGGTGTTGAACACATATTAAAGATGTTAATTAAATAGAGGTACATATAGCAATCAACACTCTTTTATTGAACAGCTGGTTTTAATTCGCTTGGCACATAGCCCATAGTACGTTTAAATGCTGTTGTAAAATGTTGCGGATTAGCATAACCAACTTCATAAGCAGCATGTGCTATAGTTGCACCTTCTTGGGTAATTAAACTCTTGGCGACCTCCATACGTAATGCTGTAATATATTTGAATATGGTAACCCCGTAAAGTTTTTTAAAATCGCGTTTTAACTTTGTAGCATTGAATCCTGCTAAATCTGCCAAGTCCATAATTTTTAGAGGCTCCTTCAAATTCTTTCTAATATGATCTTCTACACGAACGAGTGCTAAGTAATCTGAATTCAACAATTTTATATTAGTCTTAGAAAGTTTAGAAGTTTGTCTACCTAATAAAAAATCAATCATTAAAACCGTTAATTTACTTTCTAAATAAGTTTTTCTAACCTCACCTTTATAAGGACATTGTATGATTTCATTTATCTTACTTCTAATATTTGGAGGAATAAATTTACTCTTATCCCAAAGTACAAAAGAATTAGAATTTTGAATCGCGTTCTTTAATTTCTCAAATGATAAATCAAATTGGGTTCCTAATAGGTTTTTTAATAAACTTGGTTTTACAAACACTTCAAATGATTTAGCATTTCCCTTAAAGAAAATATCTCGCCCCTCTGTTGTAGGATAATAGAACATATTGCAATGATTTTCTGGAATTTGAACCAAATATTTTATATGCCTAAGTGGTTGATAATTATATGAACCTTCTAAAGAAAAGTGGAGTTTAATTAAATCTTCATCGCTACAAACACAAATTTCTGAATCAAATTCATGAATTAATTGATTATCAGAAAAATCAATTCCTCTTATAAAAGAACTATTGTTTTTAGTAGTTACCTCTACTTCATTGAACTGTACCGAATTGTCAATAAATCCATTTTCAAATAATTGGTTCACTTTTATTTCTTTCCTCAACAACTCTTTATTCATATGCTTTAACTGCCTCAATTCAATACTTCCTTTCGCGTATGTTTAAATTCCTTTCTCGGTACTACCCTTTTCAATCCTTCTATAGATTTGCAAAACTAATTTATTTAGACTAAATCTTAATAAATATAAGTGAATTTTAAGCTATATGAAAAACTCTTTAACAGTAATTCTCCTGTTCATATTCCTATCTGCATATAGTCAAGAACATTTTAGTACAATTTCAGGTAATGTAAAAGATGTTTATGGTAAGCCCTTACCATTTGCAAGTGTTTTGATCGAAGGCTTACAACTCGGCGTTCTTACTGATGACAATGGTGCTTACACCATTGATAAGGTTCCACAAGGAAGGCGTACCATAGTAGTTTCTTTTATTGGTTACACCACTCGTTCAAAAGTCGTTGAAATAAAAAACAACACAGAAAAAATCACTCTAAACTACACCTTAGAAGAGAACGTAGAGAACCTAGATGAAGTAAATGTCAATGGTAAATCAAAAGAAACAAAACTGGAAACAAAAGGTTTTGCCGTAAATGCCATAAAAACAGAAGAAGCTAGTCTTAGAAATATACAAACCAATGAATTACTAAACACGACCGTTGGAGTAAAAATACGTCAAAATGGAGGTCTCGGCTCTGATGTTACCTATAGCCTTAATGGTTTATCAGGAAATTCAGTTCGTATTTTTATAGATGGCATACCAATTTCGACTTACGGCAATTCATTTAACTTAAACAGTATACCACCTTCAATGATTAAGAACATTGAAGTTTACAAAGGTGTGGTGCCAGGCTATTTAGCTGATGATGCTTTAGGTGGAGCTATAAATATAGTATTGCATAATGATGCAAAAACAAATTTTAATGCCTCTATTTCTTATGGTTCTTTCAATACATTACAAGCTAGTGTAAATGGTTTATATCGTTTTGAGAAATCAGGACTAACAATCAAAGCTTCTTTATTTCACAACTATTCTGATAACGATTATAAAGTTTCAGGAAGAAGTGTTGTTGTAACTGGATTGGGCGGAGTACAAACTCCTATTACCGCGAGAAGATTTAACGATGCGTACAGATCAACTGGCGGACGAGCAGAAATTGGATATACGGACGTAAAATGGGCTGACCAATTCTTTATAGGTATAACGGGATCGGATGATTACAAAGAGGTACAACATGGTGCATTTATGACCATAACGCCATACAAGGATAGGTTTTTAGAATCTGATGCTTTACTAGGCAGTATAACATATCAAAAGAAAAATTTATTTACAAAAGGTCTTGACGTTAACATTAACGGTTTATATGGTAAAAGAAATAGAGCTGTAAACGATACGGTTTCTTGGGCGTATAGCTGGACCGGAGAACGAGCTATAGATTTCAGAGGCGATGAATATCAATATACTTGGCGTTCACAACAAGAAGGCGGACCTACTCTTGCTAAAATAAAAAGAAATGTAGCTTCTATAAGAACCGGTATTTCTTATGCTTTAAACGGTAATCATAAATTCTCAGCAAACCATGTATATAGTGGTATTGATAGGGAAGACAGCGACGCCCTCCAATCTGTCTTGGAAAACACATTTGTTGGCACAAGAGATTTGAACAAAAACATATACTCCCTTACTTACGAATTGACTGCTCTTGATGAAAAACTAAATACTAATTTGTTTGTCAAACATTACCAACAAAAAACAACCAGTGTAGATCCAGCTATTGAATCTGATGAAAATGGAAACGATATAATTGTCGATGAAGTGGTCAGCAGTAATAAGAACTACGATGGATATGGATTTGCTGCATCTTATGAAATTGTACCAAACGTAACCCTATTAACATCTGCAGAAAAAGCTATTCGTCTACCTAACGAAACTGAAATTTTTGGAAATGACGGTGATAATGTAGTAGCAAATTCTAGTATTGACCCAGAAAGCAGTAATAATTACAACTTAGGCTTTAGGTTTGGCAACTTCAATATTAAAAAGAATGCTTTTACAATTTCTACAAATATTTTTACTCGTAATATAAAAGATAGAATTGGTTTACCCATAGAAACATCTTTGAATGTAAATGACGAATTAATCATATATGTAAATCAAGGTAGTGGAACATCAAAAGGTTTTGACGCCCAATTAAATTACTCTTATAATAACAATTTTGGTTTAAACTTTAATATCTCAAAATTCGATTTAAAGATTGAAAACCAAGGTATAGAAGTAGATGTACCCAACACGCCTTTCTTTACAATGAATGGTGGGTTACGCTATTCATTTAAAAATATATTTCAAAAAAAATCTAGACTTAACGCATTCTACAATGTGTATTTTACTGATAAATTCTCATTCTTAACTGCACAAGGTAGCAACACTGTTGGCAATGAATTCTTTGAAGTACCTGAGCAATTGTCTCAAGATATAGGGCTTAGCTACGCATTTCCAAACAACAAATTTGTAGTAAGTTTTGACATCAAAAACATATTTGACGAAGCCGTTTACGATAATCTTTCTGTCCAAAAACCAGGAAGGGCTTTTTACCTAAAATTAAATTACGCAATAAATAAATTTTAATCCTTTAATCAATACCGAAAATGAAAAGAACTATTTTAAACCTAAAAACATTCGCTGCCGTAATACTTACAGCAAGTCTAATGACTGCATGTAGTAGCGATGACGATACCGTAGTTACACCAGAAACTGATACTACAGAACCAGATACAGAAGAACCAATTGAAGAAGAAGATCCAAGATGGATTACTGTTGCTGGAGCAAAAATGGGAGAAGCGCCTGGTGATGGAAACGGAGGTACTTTGATTTATGCTGTAACCAGTGTTGATGCCAAAGACCCTACAGTTTCTATTAATCCTTTTGAAAATGGATTTATAGCTCCTTCTAACAGAACGGCAAGATTACAATCTTCCGAAGACGGAAACACGATATTCAACATTAGCTATGCAGGTGATACTGGTGGAAATTATACAAAATATATTGTAGAAGGCGGACAGAATTTTACACCTACTGGTTCAGAAGTTAGTATAGCTCCTTACGTAGGTACCGCACCAAGATGGATTAAGTTATTTGACGGAGACCAAACAGGTGCTGCGGTTTATGTAAATAACGATGACGAATTTGATACTGAAGGAAACTATACACGTACTGAAGCAACGATTGGTGTTGTAACACTTGATTTAGTGAACTCTTCTATTAAAGAATTTCAAGAACACAGTGTTTCTTTATCAGCTGAAGAAGAAGCTGCAGGCTATTACATTTCTAGAATAGATATGCCAACATTAAATACTGCAGGAGACAAATTATATATAGGTGCACGCTTAAGCAAAGTTGATCCTGCCACTACTGAAAGTGATAGTGATTATGAGATTTTAGGTTCCAAAACAATTATTTTGGATTACCCTTCATTATTAAACCCCTCAGTAATTACTTCTACTGTTGGTCATGGTGATACAAATGGATACCGCAGTATTAATGCTTTTGAATATAACGGTAGCGTATACCAAGCAAACCAAAATGACCCAGAAGGTTCTTATATTTTAAAAATCGATGCTGATAATGAGTACGATGATACATACGATTTCAATTTAGATGAGGCATTAGGAATAGAAGGTGCTTATGTACTTGCATGGAGACCTGCTGCAAACGGTAAAGCAGTAGTAGCTTATCGCCATAACGGATCTGCAGAAGGTGTTGCAGGTCTACAAGGATTTTTTGCTCTAGTTGATTTAAATGCACAAACTGCCGTAAAGATTAACGACATTCCTTATGATCCAGATTTCTACTTATTCCAATACCAAGGCTTTGTAGTTGAAGGAACTGAAATTTACCTAACACAGGGTGCTGTTGGCCAAAATGGAAATATTTACATTGTAGAAACTGAAACCGGTGCGGTAACGAAAGGTGCCGAATTGGTTAATACCACAGGTAGTCATTTTATTGGCGCTTGGTAAACTTTTAAATTATCAGAATTTTGAGATACCATTATCGGCTATAACCGGTAATGGTATTTTTTTTCGAATAACTCTTTAAATAGCATCAGGTCTTTTGTTTCTTTTTTCTAGCTGCCGGAAATAGGACATTATTCAATATTAGACGATAACCAGGTGAAGTTGGGTGTAACTCAAGCTCCGTTTTTGGATCCCCTACCCTATGCTGGTAATCTTCTGGATCATGACCTCCATAAAAAGTAAAAAAACCTTTCCCTTTAATTCCGTGAATATATCTTGCTTCTTCGTTAATTTTATTTTCTCCTAACACCAAAACAGTCGGCTTTATTTCAGAGCGTGTAAAGGCAGTTGTTTGTCCCATGAACCCTTTTACCAAAGAAGTATGGTTTTGGCATAACATAGTAGGTACAGGGTCCCATTTGGCAGAAAAATCCATTAAAGAAAAGTAATCTGACTCTTTTGGCACGTTACCTCTTTTATTGGTCATATCAATAGAAGAGAATTCATATTTCAATGGACTACGCTCCAAGATAAAATCAGTAAAAGCAAAGGTCTTTCCATAATCTAAATTTGCTTGATAGTTGGGGTCAGAGGCATCACCATCAAACATAGGCTCTACAATATCAATGCCATCAGCAGCCAGCGCAATATCAAAACTGTCAGTTGCAGAACACATGGCAAACATAAATCCGCCTCCAATTACATAATTTCTAATTTTTAAGGCAACTGCTCTTTTTTCATCTGACACCTTATCAAACCCTAATTTTTTAGCTAATTTCTCTGAATTTTTCTTCCCTTCTATATACCAAGGTGTTGCCCTGTATGCCCCATAGAACTTGCCATATTGACCTGTGAAGTCTTCATGGTGCAAGTGAAGCCAATCATACAATGCCAGCTTATCACCAAGCACTTCTTCATCATAAATTGTGGTATATGGTATTTCAGCATAGGTCAACGCCATGGTTACCGCATCATCCCAAGGTTGTTTGTCTTTTGGGGAGTATACTGCAATACGTGGAGCTTTCTCCAAGATTACTGCATCTTGATTAACGGAAGGACTGCTGATTTCATCTAAAATTCCGTTTGTTTGCCCATCCGATAAAATCTCAAAACTAACCCCTCTAATCTGACACTCTTTTCTAATACTCTCTCCATCTGGCAATAAGAAAGAACCACCACGGAAATTCAACAACCACTGTACTTTTTGTTGCTTTGCTAAAACCCAATAGGTAATACCATATGCTTTCAAATGATTCTTTTGACTATCTGCATCCATTGGTATTAGAATTGATGATGCGAATAGTTGCGCTGAAAAAAAAAGAAATAAAACTGAGGTAATTAATTTAAACATAAAGTATTATCATAGGTATTCACTCAAAGATATAGTAAAATCTTTGGAGCAGTATTTAAGAAGTCGTTAAAGCTATTGCAATTAAGATAAGAAGGTTTTTTTAAACCAATTATTGTTAAAAACAAAAAAGTCTCCCAAACGGAAGACTTTTAACTTTAAAGTATATTATATCTTAAAAAGGAACATCATTATCCTCATCTAAATCTGGACCATTATTCATACTACTACCAAATGCATCGTCTGCGCTTGGTAAGTTTTTCGTTGCAAAAGGGTTCTCTTCATTGGCATTCATTTTCGATTGAAATTCAAAAGGAGAATCAAAATCATCCAGGTTATCAAACTTACCTTGGTTACCAATAAATTTCAATCTAATATTTTCCAAACCACCATTACGGTGTTTAGCCACAATAAATTCACCTTGACCTTGTGTAGGCGTACGTTCTTCATCATCCCACTCTTCTATCTTATAGTACTCTGGTCTGTAGATAAACGAAACAATATCCGCATCTTGCTCAATTGCTCCAGATTCCCTCAAATCCGAAAGAATAGGTCTCTTACTGCCTCCACGTGTTTCCACCGCACGAGATAACTGAGATAATGCGATTACCGGAACGTTCAATTCTTTAGCAAGGGCTTTCAAGTTTCTAGAAATTGTAGAAATTTCCTGTTCCCTGTTTCCTCCCTTTTGACTACCACCAGCAGTCATTAACTGCAAGTAATCAATCATAATCATTTTTATACCATGCTGAGAAGCAAGACGTCTTGCTTTTGCACGTAGATCGAATATAGATAATGACGGTGTATCATCAATAAATAAAGGAGCTTTCTCTAAAGTTTTCACTTTTACGTTCAATTGCTCCCATTCATGCTTTTCTAGCTTACCGGTTCTTAATTTTTCTGAAGACAATCCTGTTTCAGAAGAAATCAATCTTGTAATCAATTGTACGGAAGACATCTCCAAAGAGAAGAAAGCTACGGGTGTATTTGTATTTACAGCCATATTTCTTGCCATGGATAAAGTAAAAGCTGTTTTACCCATACCAGGACGTGCAGCAACAATAATTAAATCACTTGGCTGCCAGCCAGATGTTAGCTTATCTAACTTATCAAATCCGGATGCAACACCACTCATCCCTTCCTTACCTGCTATTTCTTCAATTCGTTTTTTGGCTTGTATTACCAAATCTTGAGCAGTCTCTGCAGAACGTTTTAAGTTACCTTGGGTAACATCATACAATTTTGCTTCGGCAGTATCTAATAAATCAAAAACATCTACAGCCTCGTCATAAGCTTCTTCAATTATTTCACCAGAAATTTTGATCAAACTACGCTGAATAAACTTCTGAAGAATAATACGTGCATGAAACTCAATATGCGCAGATGAAGCTACTTTTTGAGTCAATTTTATCAAATAAAAATCGCCTCCACAGACCTCTAATTTACCCGCTTTCTTAAGTTGTGACGAAACGGTTAATAAATCTATAGGTTGCGACTCTTCAAAGAGAATGAAGATAGCCTCGTAAATGAATCTATGAGCGTCTTTATAGAATACATCTGGGTGTAAAATATCAATAACTTCATCAACACCTTTTTTATCTATCATCATAGCCCCCAACACAACTTCCTCTAAATCAATAGCTTGTGGTGGAATTTTACCTTTCTCAAGGCTTATAATATTAGATTTGTCTATCTTTCGAGCGACAAAAGGTTTCGTGTTCTCCATAGTGCGAAAGTATACAATTAACCTTTAGTTAACGTGAAAAAAATCAATTACGATGTTCACAGTTGACTAACAATTGACTGTTAATAAGTTACAATTTTCTGTTGATAACATAAAAAAACCGAGGAATAAAATCCTCGGTATATTTTTAAGAAGCCTAAAATGCAGATTAGCCGTTAAAAACGCCCATGTGTGCGTATTTATCCATGCGTTGATTTACCAGTTCTTTTGGTGATAACTTTTGAAGATCTTCTAAATGAGAAGAAATTTTGTTTTTTACGGTTTCAAAAGTTTTGGGTCTATTTGCGTGTGCTCCACCTGCGGGCTCACGAATAATTTCATCTATTAATTTCAACTTTTTCATGTCGGTAGCAGTCAACTTTAAAGCCTCTGCAGCTCTTTCTTTGTATTCCCAACTCCTCCATAAAATAGAAGAACAAGATTCTGGTGAAATTACAGAATACCATGTATTCTCTAACATTAATACCTTATCACCTACACCTATACCTAATGCGCCACCAGAAGCACCTTCACCAATAATTACAACAATTACCGGTACTTTAAGGCGGGTCATTTCAAGAATATTTCTTGCAATTGCTTCCCCCTGCCCTCTTTCTTCTGCTTCAATACCTGGGTAAGCACCCGGTGTATCTACCAAGCACACTACAGGAACTTGAAATTTTTCGGCAGATTTCATTAAACGCAAAGCCTTTCTATACCCTTCTGGGTTGGCCATACCAAAATTTCTATATTGACGTGTTTTAGTATTATATCCTTTTTGTTGACCAATGAACATATAACTCTGATCACCAATTTTACCTAAACCACCGATCATAGCCTTATCATCTTTGACGGTACGATCACCATGTAGCTCCAAAAAAGTATCTCCACATATAGCTTGAATATAATCTAAAGTATAAGGTCTATTTGGATGTCTAGATAACTGCACCCGTTGCCAAGCAGTTAAATTCTTATAGATATCTTTTCTAGTTTCGGTAAGTTTCTTTTCAATCTGTTTACATGTCTCAGTAACATCAACATCACTTTCCTCTCCAATGATCATGCACTTGTCCAATTGCTCTTCCAACTCTTTGATCGGAAGTTCAAAATCCAAATATTCCATATTTCTATAAAGTTTCTTTAGTTGCGGCTCAAAGATAAAACTTTAATACCTAAATCTTGGGTACCCTTTTTTTAATATTTGCTCTTTGTTTTAAAATACCGTTCGCAATGACCGTACTGAGTATGATTAAGGCTCCCACATAAAACATAGGCTTCATTTTTTCTTCAGAACCAAATATAAACCAAGCTAATAAAATACCGTATACTGGTTCTAGATTTGTAGTTAGCATTACTGTATATGGCGTTAAAACTCGCATAATTTTTACCGATGCAATAAATGCATATGCAGTACACAC